>CAZXRM010000130.1:0-4798 GCA_964642595.1 uncultured bacterium | reverse complement strand
AAGTTGCGATTTTGAACTTGGAACCAAAGTTGCTGTTTTGGAGTTGGAACGACATTGACTATTGATTTTTTATGAGATACTATTTTTAATGAAAAAAATAACTACTGCTGATTTTTCCAAGATAAATTCTGCCTTTTCCTGCTTTCCAACCGTCTTAGTGACATGTGATGAGAATATTATTACGGTAACGCTGGTTCATATCTTTTCATTTTCACCTCTGTTAATTGGAATTGGTATTAAACCGGAAAGATATTCTTATAGTCTAATTAAAGATAGGAAAGAATTTGTCGTGAACATACCGACCAAAGAACTGCTTGAGCAGACAATATTTTGCGGGACTAAGTCGGGCAAGGATTTTGATAAGTTTAAAGAAACCAATTTTACTAAAGAGAAGTCAGATATTGTAAAAAGCGCCGGTATCAAAGAGTGTCCGGTAAATATCGAATGCAAGGTTGTGCAGGAAATTGACACGGGTGATAGGACCTGGTTTGTCGGTGAAGTTGTTAATAGTAAGATTGCCGAGAATTTTAATGTAGAAGATTCGATTCTGTACTGGAAAGGAAAATACCGAGTACCGGGGAATATAATAAATTAGATATTAATAATAATGTCAAATAACAAATTTCTAATGTCAAATAAAATGTCAAATGTCAAAAGACGAATCAAGCGATTTGATATTGGGCATTGGTCATTGGGCATTGATTTGAAATTTGTCATTAGGCATTTGAAATTGTTGCCTATTATCGGTCTTTGGTTTTTAGTTTTTAATATTGCCAATGGTCAGTATTATTTTGAAAAGAATAAAGTTCAGTATCAAGATTTTCGGTTCAAAACATTGCCGACTGAGCACTTTGTCATCTATTTTTATGACGGCGGTGAAAATTTAGCCGACTATGCCAGCCAATATTGCGAGCAGTTCTTTGCTAAATTAACGACCGATTTGCAGATGGAAATCAAAACCAAGATTCCGGTTATTATTTACAACTCGCCCAATGAATTCGGGCAGACCAATATTGTGCTAGATATTATTGAAGAATCGGTCGGCGGATTTTCCGAACTCTTTAAGAATCGGGTAGTTTTGCCGTTCAACGGTTCGTATAAGGAATTCCGCCATGTTATCGAACACGAGATTACCCATATTTTTGAGTTTGAGATGTTCTACCGGTCTAAACTCAGTTCTTTACTAACACTGGTCAGCGAGTTTTCAGTCCCGCTTTATGTTATGGAGGGATTTTCTGAGTTTATTTCTAAAGAGAACGAAACCGATATCGGGCACGAAATATTTATGCGTGATTTTATTCTAAATCACCGGTTTATCGGGCTTGACCAGATTTCAGATGAGATGGGTTATCTTAATTATCGAATCGGCGAGGAATTTTTCCGGTATGTTGCCGCAACCTATGACCGCAAAAAAGCATTTGAGTTTCTGCATATTCTTAAAAGTAAAAGAAATATTGAAGCAACATTTAAAAGCAGTTTTGGTATGTCGGTTATTGATTTCAGCAAGAAGTTCGAAGATTATTTAAAGATTAAATACTGGCCCGAGATAACCAAGAAAGATAATTTTACCAAAGTTGGCCGGACGATTACCGACCACACCAAAGATGCGTCATTGTATAATACCGCACCAGCAATTTCGCCGACCGGCACCAAGATTGCTTTTGTGTCAGACCGGAATGGTTATGCGGATATTTATGTTATTTCCGCAATTGACGGCAGGGTTTTAAAACATTTGGTCAAAGGCGAGCGCAGCAGTGGATTCGAATCGATGAATGTTCTGGAGGCAAGTATTGGCTGGTCATCGGACGAAAAATTTGTCGTCTTTGTTGCGAAAAGCCACGGTAAAGATAACATTGTAATCGTCAATTATCCATCCGGGAAATTGAAAAAGAGATTGAGTTATCAACTGGACGGTATAAGAGCAGTCACGCTTTCACCAGACAATAGGCGGGTCTGTTTTGTCGGAATAAAAAATGGTTATGCGGATATCTATGTTGCGGAAATAGGCAATGGCAAATTGACTAGAATAACCTATGATTATTACGAAGACTGCGACCCGGTATTTTCGAGTGATGGGAAAACTATTATATTTGTATCCGACCGACCGGATTTTGGCGAATGGCAGCCGGGTGCGTATTCTTTATATCAGGTTGCGTATGATACCGAAAATACCAATAATAATGCAATGCACATCGAGAATTTTGCGAGTATTCCGCGCGGTCAGTATTTGGCTAAGCCGAAAGTGACATCGGATGGAAAGCATCTGATATTTTCTGCCGCGGATTCTTCATATAATATTTTCATATATTCGTTAGTTGATAAGAAAATCGTTCAGAAAACCGATTTTGCCGGCGGTGCATATTATCCTTCAGTGCCTAATGATAATGACAAACTGGCATTTTCCTATTATACAAATATGGGCTGGGATATTGCGGTCATTGATGAACCGTTTTCATCAATTCCCGCGGTTCAAGAATCATTACCTCAAGAAAAGCGAGAACCAATCTTGTTTGCCAAAGCAGATTGGCTGACCTATGAACCAACCGGTATTGACCAGAGCAAGGTAAATCCTTACCAGTTTTCTCTGACACCAGATTATGCAGTTGGACAGGCATCTTACGGTTTGGGTGAAGGCATTGCCGGGCAGTTGAACATTGCATTAAGTGACGCTTTGGGCAATCATCGGTTTTATCTGGTGACCGATTTGTATCAAGACATCAGCAATTCCGAGATTTTATTTAATTACTGGTATCTACCGAAAAGAACTGACTGGGCACTTGTCTTATTCCAGAATTTCGAATATCCGGCAGTATATTCAAATTATATTCATATCCGGCGCAACCGCGGACTGGGAGTTTTGGGTTCATATCCGTTTGATAAATTCACCCGTTTTGAATTCGGGACAATCGGCTATTGGAGTTATAACGAAATCTTTTATAAATATCCGGATAATATCTGGCGGTATTGGGTTGCACCATATAACGAGCAAATTGTGCTTGCTGACCAGGCATTTGTTTTTGACAATACAATCTGGAATGACTGGGGACCGGTTAAAGGCACGCGCTTGCGTTTTGAATCATACCAGACCATACCATTTTCCAGTCGGAAATTTTATTCGACTTATTTAGATTTTCGCAATTATCTTAAAATATCAAGTCGGTATCATTTTGCAACCTGGTTATTCGGGGGCGGAAGTTTTGGACCCGACCCAGAGCAATATGCAATGGGCTCAGAGTATGTGCGTGGTTATGAATATCAGGAGTTTTACGACAATCCTGCTTCAAAACTTGCCTTTGCCAGTTTTGAGTTACGGCACCCGTTCATTGACCAGTTAAAAATCGCTTTCCCGATTCCAATCACATTAAGCAATATTCGCGGTGTTACATTTTTTGATGCGGGAATGGTATTTAATGACTCGACTGTTATTTATCAACACGGCAACGGTTTCCAAGATTTGAAGATGGGAGTTGGTGCGGGCATCAGAATGCAGATTTCTTATTTCCTGCTGAAACTCGATTTTGCCAAGCCACTGTCAATGACTGAAAATAAAAACTGGAAAGTTTATTTTTCACTGGGCACGGATTTTTGAGCAAAAACGAACAAGAAAAAGCAAAATTACTTAGGACGCAGATTTTCGCTGATTCTGTTGGACGCAGATTTTCGCTGATTTTTTCGATTTTTTTATCTTTTATATCTGCGTTTATCTGCGTCCCTACATTCATATCTGCGTCAGTTTGCATTGATTCAATTCCAATAATATCAATCAATAATTTAAAACATCAAAAATCATTTGAATACAAATATCAATTCAAGAGTGATATACCGCATAGCATATTCGGCAGTTTCAAAGGTTGTGTAGTCTTTCCGAGTCAAGAGCAAAGGCAGGGAACATTGATTCGGGGAAATAAAAAGACCAAGATTAATATCAAGGCACGAAAGGATTACCAATACGAAGTTTCTAAGAAAAAATGGCAGATTATGCCAAGAGGTGAAGAGTCGGATATAATGATTTCATTGGACCGGACGATTACTGATGCTAAATTCCAGTTAGCAAGTGAAAAAAAAGACGGTTATTTATACCAGTTTACACCGCATCTCTCTTTTCTTGACCCGACTTTTACCCGTAAATTCACGGCTACAATTGAAATAGATAAAAAGACAATGCTGCCGAAAAATATTATTGCGCAGGATAGCGCTAAAAGGATTTTATGGCAGCTCGATTTTTATAATTATAATAAAAAAAAGCGGATTGATTTTCCATTTGAACCGAATTTTAGAGTTACTTTATCCGCCGAGCAGCAACTATCGAAATCCGAGACCAGCACAATCCTGGACATCATTTCAAAACGGCTGGAGTTTACCGACGAGAATTTCCGCATAAACAGTCGGGTTAAAGATAATAAGCAATTATTTGTTATTGATATGCAAATAATCGAGCAGAATCCGGATATCAAATCAATAAAACACCTGTTAACCAGTCCAGGCAAGGTGCGGGTTTATCCGACAAACGACACTATTTCGCTCTTGAATAATGGTGATATAAATTCATTCAATCTAAACAGTGCTGAGCCGTACTCGATGGTCGAGATAAGTTTAACCGAATCAGGATTAAAAAAGATTGATGAATATATAAGTTCATCGAATGGAAAAACATCATTCAATTTATCGTTTGATTCTACTCAGATTGGTTCGTTTAATCTTGACAAATCGAATTTTTCAGATAAAATTATATTTCTTAGTCTTTTAAGCACTAATGATATTTTAAAGATGAAAGTAATATTTGAAAGCGGAATAATGA
>CAZXRM010000129.1:1305-4807 GCA_964642595.1 uncultured bacterium | reverse complement strand
GGTAAAACCGCAACCGTGACGGTTGAAGTGTGCAAACGACCCGATGCCTCAGTGACCGGCACTCTTTGCACGCGGTGCACGCCACTCTCAAACCGGAAATAACGGAATGCGTTATTTCCTTCGACCGAGAAAATTATTTCTTTCAGACCGCTCAAATCACTGGCACGGGAAGAGAGCACTTCCATTTTCAATTTCTTGTTTTCGGCATATTTAGCGTACATTCTAAATAAATTAGCCGCAAAGATGGCTGATTCTTCACCACCGGCCGCGGCACGGATTTCGATAATGCAGTTTCCTTCCCACTGCGGGTCTTTGGGCACAAGATAATAGATAATAGAAAATTGCAGTTCTTGCTGTTGTTTGAGCAGTTTTGTAAGTTCGTGTTCAGCCATTTTCTTCATCTCTTCGTCATCCGTGTTGAGCAGTTCTTTAGTATCCTTAATCTCGCGCTCGACCGATTTGTAGGCTTCAAACGATTGAATCATTGAAGTTATATCTTTATATTCTTTGCTCAGGTTTTGCATCTGAGTTGCATCCGAAAGGGTTTTGGGGTCGGACAGCAATTTTTCGATGTCGCTTTTTCGTGCGACAAACGGTTTTAGCCGTTTTTCCAGCTCTTCGATTGAATTAAATATGGCTATTTGGTCCATAGGTTTTTAACCACGAATGGACACGAATTGACACAAATAGAAGAATTGTCTTGGTCAAATCCCTTTTCGTGTTTATTAGTGTTTTGATGTCGCTTGTTGATGTCGTTTTTACTCCATCTACACAAAGTGTCCCATCTGTGCTTCGCACCCATGGTTTCATTAAATTATTGAAGTTTGGCAACAAACCCCTTTACTTTTTCGGTAATATCGCCCTTTTTAACTTCTTTTTGTCTTATGCCAAGAATGTTTTGCGGCTGTCTGCCGCAAATCAGTTCCAGTTCTTTAAATAAAGCAGTGTTATTTTCACTACCGCTGGTGGCAAAAAAAGATACTTTCTTGAAGTTTAATTTATTCTGTTCAATGTAAGTACGGGTTGCGGCTGACGGCATTCCGCCCCAGTTCGGCGTCCCTATGATTATTAAATCATAATCTGAGGGGTTGTGTTTTATCGGTTGGATTACGGTTAGTTTCTTTTTTATCCCGTCCCTGCCCGAGCGTAGCCAGCCAAACAAACCTTTCCGGTTAGTTGTATCAATAATTACTTCTATATCACATTTTAAATTGTCGGCAATTGCTTTAGCAACTTTGCCGGTTGTGCCGGTTCTTGAATAGAACGCAACCAATAGTTTCATGATTACCCCTTTTTAACCACGGATTAAACTGATTTAACGCATTGATTTTTCTTTGATTTACCAAATGTATTATCTGTGAAATCGGTGGTTTCATTAATAACATAATTTTATTTTAGTATAGAGGGCGAGCGCGGATATGTCAACCCCGCACCTATTTAAACTATATGAATCTTGATTGACATTTTAGTGGTCAAAAATATAATATTATATGAACAAAAGATTGGCAATTCTTGTTTCGATACTGATAATCGTTATTTTGGCTGCGTTTCTTATAAAACAGAAACCGAATAACAATATTGTCAGACCGATACCAATTTCGACAGGTACGGTTATCCCGGCAACATTACAAACCGACATTTCAAATTCCCGCACAACCGCGATTGTGCTTGCCGCAAGAAAAGCGAGCCCGGCCGTCGTTTCAATTACGGTTATTCAGGAGCGCGTGGTTACCGCATTTGACCCGTTTTCTGACCCGTTCTGGGGAGATTTTTTTAGGAACTTTTCGCCACGCCAATATAAACAGCAGATTCAAGGGCTTGGTTCCGGAGTTATTATAAATGAACAGGGCGATATCATTACTAACGCCCACGTTGTCGAAGGCGCGACCAAGATGAAAGTGACCTTACCGGACAACCGGCAGTTTGACGGTGAACTCGTTGATATTGACCGAAGCCAGGACTTGGCTTTAATAAAAATCAAAGGAAAAGATTTACCTTATGTGACACTTGGAAATTCCGACGACATTATGATTGGCGAGTGGTGCATTGCATTCGGCAACCCGTTCGGATTTTTGCTAGAAGACGCCCAACCATCAATATCGGTTGGTGTTATTTCTGCACTCAACCGGACAATGAAATCGAACCAGAACAACGGGCGCGAGTATAAAAACATGATTCAGACCGATGCGGCAATTAATCCGGGTAATTCGGGCGGTGCTTTAGCAAATGCTTCTGGTGAAATTATCGGTATCAACACCTTCATTTTTACGCACAGCGGCGGTTCTGAAGGTATTGGATTCGCAATTCCGATTGACGAAGTGAAGAAATTTATTGGACAGACTAAGGTAAACGCTTCAAAAATTGTCAGCGAAGATAAAATCGAAAAGATTAAAACCAAGGTTGGATTAACAGTCAGCGATAACAATTATACTTTGATGCGCAAGTATAATCTGACCAGCGAAACGGGCGTGGTTGTGGTTGATGTTGAAGACAATTCGACCGGCGCAATGGTCGGTATCACGGTTGGTGATATTATTGAATCAATAAATAATCAGAAACCAAAAAACGCCTCTGATTTTCAAAAACAAGCAGCGAACATTAAAAACCAATTAGATATGGTCATCATTCGCAAGGGCGAGCAAATAAGGACATTCTATCGGTTCTGATGAAAACTGAGATTTCTCAAATCAGATAACCTGCCTAAAAAACAGCCGGACATCTCTTCTCAATTATATTTTTGATTGTTCGGGTAATTCGAGAAAGGGCAGGGTTGACTTTTAATTTATTCGGTTTATAATGATTTTGTGATTGAGCGTTATTCTACCCCTCTAATGTCTTATTTGTGGTCAGAGCAGACAAAATTCGAGTATTGGTTATTGGTTGAACAGGCAATTGCCAATGCCCAATCAAAACTTGGCATAATTCCTAAAACCCTTGCGCCGAAACTGAAGAAAACAAAGATTGATGTTAAGTTAATCGGTAAAATTGAAGAGCAGGTTCAGCACGATGTTATCGCATTTTTAAAGTCAATCGAAAAACCTTTGGGTAAAGATGCAAAATTCCTGCACTTTGGCCTTACTTCTTATGATATTGTTGATAATGCTCTTGCCCTGCGATGCTTAATCGGCTGCGATTATATTATTGCGACGGCAAAAGAACTGGCTTATGTTATAAAAAAGCTTGCGATTAAGCATAAATATACTTTGATGATGGGCAGGACCCACGGTGTTTTTGCCCAACCGATTACTTTTGGTGTAAAATGCCTTTCCTGGTATCAGGAAATAATTCGTAATATCTTGAGATTGCAGAATTGTCAGGAAAATCTCGGGTTTGGTAAAATATCGGGTGCGGTCGGAGTTTATACCGAGATTAATCCGAAAATAGAAGAACTTGCATTAAAAAAATTGGGATTAAAACCCGAGCCGGTTTCAACTCAAGTCCTCCCGCGCGACCGATATGCCGAACTTCTGAATGCTTTGGCAATATTGGCGTCAGGACTTGA
>CAZXRM010000129.1:0-1205 GCA_964642595.1 uncultured bacterium | reverse complement strand
AAAGGAGAAAAAATGATTGATTTTGCATTAACCGAAGAGCAAACAATGATACAAAAACTGGCGCGCGATTTTGCCCAGAAAGAAGTCGCACCCAAAATCAGAGAAAACGACCAAAAAGCATTCTTTGACAAGAACATTTTGACTAAAATGGGGGAACTCGGTATTTTAGGACTTTCGATTCCGACTAAATACGGCGGCAGCGGTGGCGATTATATTTCTTTGGGTCTTGCCTGCGAAGAACTGGAATATGTTGATACTTCTTTGCGTGTTATTCTGTCGGTGCATATCGGGCTTAATAGCTTAACGATTCTTTCCTGGGGCACCGAAGAACAAAAGCAGAAGTATTTGGTGCCGCAAGCACAAGGGAAAAAGATGGGGACCTTTGGATTAACCGAACCAAATGCGGGCAGTGATGTTGTGGCATTAGAGACCAAGGCCAAAAAAGACGGCGACCACTGGATTTTAAATGGCGAAAAAATGTGGATTTCATACGCAGATGTTGCGGATAATTTCCTGATTTTTGCCTGGACTGATATGGAAAAAAAGAAGAAACGTGACCATTCGGGTTTAAGTTGTTTTATTGTTGAGCGGGGAATGCCCGGCCTTACCACCGGTACAATTCACGGTAAATTGGGAATCAGGGCAGGCAATACCGGTTCGATATCAATGTCGGATGTGCGGGTACCCAAAGAAAATATCCTGGGACAGGAAGGCGAAGGATTTAAAATCGCAATGTTTGCCTTAGACCAGGGAAGGTATACGGTCGGGTTTGGCGCAACTGGTTTAGTTAGAGCCTGCTTAGACCATTCCGTTAAATATGCCAATGAAAGAAAAACTTTCGGTGAGCCGATCGGTAAACACCAATTGGTAAAAGAGATGATTCACGACATGGTCGCTGGTTACGAATGCGCTAAATTATTACACCTTAAAGCAGGGTGGTGTAAAAACAGCGGCATGCGCAGCACCAAAGAGACATCGCTTGCCAAAATGTATGCCTGCGATGCTTCAGAAAAAGCCTCATCGCATGCCGTGCAGATTTACGGTGCGTATGGTTATTCGGATGAATATCCGGTCGAAAGGTTTTATCGCAACTGTAAAGGCGCAGTGATTTATGAGGGCTCGCGCGAAATTCATAAATTAATGCAGGCAGATTATGTGCTCGGTTACCGAACCGACAAGCCAACGCGGTGCAGTTTACCGATACC
>CAZXRM010000128.1:0-4898 GCA_964642595.1 uncultured bacterium | reverse complement strand
CCCAAAACTTATCAAAGTGTATATTGATAGCAGACTATAAATTTGATAATAATGTGATTATTGCGGATACCCCTGGACTAGAAGATGTAAATAAGGAAGTTGCTAACGAGACATTAAAGTTCATTAATTATAGCGACATAATTCTTTATCTTTTTAATGCAACTATTGGAGTTAGCGAAACACAAAAACGAGCATACGACGAAGTGAAACGACAAAATAAACCTATTCTTGTCATACTAAATAAAATAGATGCTGTTAGAAAAGAAGAAGATCGCGTAGCATTACTTAATCACACAAAAGATATATTAAAAACCGACGATGTATTAGCAACTATTGCAGAAGACGGTTATAATGTTGACAAAGTGGAAGACTGGATTTCCGAAACATTGAAAAATTCTGGTAAAGATCTTTTATTTGCGAAGATTGCTAGACAAAAGGATGCTATTGTGGATAAATGGATATTAGGTGCTTCAACCACAGCTGCAGCAATAGGTGCATTACCAATACCTGGCTCAGATATAGTACCTCTTACTGCACTTCAAATAGGATTGATATTAAAAATTGCTCATGTTTATGGATTTTCAATTACTCGCGAGAAAGCAAAAGCCCTTATCGCAGCATCTTCAACAGGCTTTGTTGCACGTACTATTTTTAGACAAATTATTAAAATATGGCCGGGTGCAGGTTCTGTAGTTGGTGCTATATTAGCAGGCGCATTTACATTCGCTCTCGGAAAAACTATGAAGAAATACTTTAAAAGTGATATGACTATCCCAATGGAAGATTTGGGTAAGGTTGCTAAAGAATATGCTAATGAAGCAAAAAAATACGAGGATGAATTTAAAAAGGGTAAAAACAATTAATTGAATTTTTTTGAGAATAAGAAAATATGAAAATTGATAAAACTTTTGAATCTAAAGAAGGAGCCATTGTTCATATTATTGGTGACCTTGATTTTAAGTTAACGTCACTAAAAGTAACTGGATTTAAAGGTGCTATTACGATTACCGGTATTGAGAAATGCCAGAATGGAACGATGCATATCGAATATCACGAACCAAAAAAGTAATTTATACGGAAACTTAGAAATATAAAAATTAAATAAAATTTAAAAATAAGGTGTGATTCATTAAAATGAATCGCACCTATTTAAATTATTCATACATTCAAGTGGTCTTCTTGATATTCTAGGTCCTTTTACCTATTATTCCATCGGTTATTCAATAAGTTGTCCATTATGTAAATTAGGCGAAAATCGCCCGGGAAGCCAATGAAATCAGACCCTGGGGTATACCCTTGGTTATCCGCTGGGGAGTCCAGAGGTTTGCCTACCGGTTTATCAACGAGAGAATATACTGAACAGGAGATAAAATAACCTATCATACAAGGCAGACCAATTGCCAATTTTCAATTTACAATTTTCAATGAATCATCAATGTTCTAATTTTCATTAAAGATTCTCTGAATATTCATAAGAAAATCTGTGAAAATCTGTGCAATCCACGCACCAATTTTTAATGGTGCGGGACAAGTCTGTGGCTAATCTTTTTCCCACTTTTCAAAATAAGCAATTTCTTCAAGAGGTTTTCGATTTGCACCTTTGGCAACGATTTTACTTACTTTGTCAACAATGTTTTCTTTTTCTGCCGGATAACCTAAAGGGGTTAAAGCAACTACCCTGATTTCATCGGGTATTTCTAATGCATCCTTAATCATCTTTTCATCAAATGCACCAATCCAGCAGGTCGCCAGACCTAAATCAGTTGCAGCAAGCACTAAATGCTCCATCGCGATTGCTGTGTCAACTAAGTAATAATCTTTACCATCTCGGCTACCACTATCTTTGGGATTAGCGCAGGCAATAATAATAACTGGAACTTTTTGTAAAAAGAAATTAATATTTAGAGTAAAGGGATTTAACTGACCAATTTTCCTAATTTTCTCCTTATTCTGCACAACAACAAACCGCCAGCATTGACGATTCTGCCAAGAAGGCGCTAACCGCGCTGCTTCTAAAACCTTTAATATTTTATCTTGTTCGACTGGCTGTGGGGAAAAATTCCGATAACTTTTGCGCTGTTTAACTACTTCCCAGAAATCCATTTTTTACCACGAATTACACTAATAAACGAATAGCACGAATTAACATATTGCTAAAATAAAAAACCAAAGATTAAAAACCAAAAACACATATTAAAAATATAAAAATTTGGTTAGTATTTACAGATTTAATTTGTGTTTTTGATATTTGACTTTTCATATTTAATTTTCGTGAAGTGATTTTTACTTCACGATTGTCCCGATGCGGCTCCATTCGATTTGTCGGGGGCTTAGTACAATCTTCGCCAAATTTGGCGCGGCACTCGATGAAAAATAAATGACCATTGGCTTACCTTTGATATATTTAATTGGTAATGGTCCGAAAAATCTACCGTCCGATGAGTTATCACGGTTATCACCCATTGCAAAGATTGTACCTTTAGGAACTACCACCGGTCCGAAATTATCTCTAATTAAATAACCATCCGGTTTATCAATGAATTGGGAAGTTTCCCATTGAGTCTGGTAATCGGTCGGCACGGAAATCGGAGGAGGAAAAACCCGACGGTCAATATGCTGGACATAGGGCTCGAATTTCAATTTACCATTGACATATAAACTTTTATTTCTCATTTCAACAGTATCGCCTTCGACTGCAATACAGCGCTTGACGAAATTTCTGGGCATATTGTACCAGGTGAAGAAATGTTTTGTTTTATCCCAATATAAGGGCAGCAATGGTAACGCTTTTGGAAATATGCGGGCATAGTTTTCTTTGGGTTCAGGTTCGGTTGGGTCAAGAAAATACCGAAAAACTACAATATCACCGGGTTTGGGTTTGGTCATCGGTATTAAATCTTTGGTAGTAAACGGGATTTTTATACCATAGATAAATTTGTTAACAAGTAGAAAATCACCAACCATAATCGTACTTTCCATTGAAGGAGTCGGCACCATAAATGCTTCAACCACAAATGCGCGTAATATTAAGACAATTGCGATAACCGGAATCCAGGACAAGATGAATTTAAAGAATGATTTCATATTTTTAATTTTTTAACCACGGATTACACGGATTAAACGGATTATTTTTGTCTTTTTTAAAATCAGTCCAGTCAGTTCAATCTGTGGTTTCATTTTAATATAGTTTGCCGCGTAAAAGTTCGCGGGCGATGACCAGTCTCTGGACTTCGTTGGTGCCTTCATATATCTGGGTGATTTTAGCATCACGCATCATTTTTTCTACCGGATAATCTTTCATATAACCATATCCGCCGAATAACTGAATTGCCTCAATCGTCACATTCATTGCGGTATCCGAAGCAAATAGTTTTGCCATTGATGAGAAACCGGCAACATCTTTTGCTCCAGAATCAGCATGACGAGCGGCAGCATAAACCAAGGCACGGGCGGCTTCGATTTTTGTCGCCATCTCGGCTAATCTAAACTGAATACCTTCTAATGAAGAAATCGGTGAACCAAACTGGATTCTTTTTGATGTGTAATCAGTTGCTGCTTCCAATGCACCTTGGGCAATACCAAGTGCCTGTGCGCCAACGCCAGGACGGGTTCGGTCAAAAGTTCTCATTGCCGTAATAAAACCAGTTCCTTCATTACCAATCCGATTTTCGACCGGGACTTTGCAATCCTGAAAGATTAATTCAGCAGTTACCGAAGCACGGATTCCAAGTTTATTCTCGTGTTTACCGAAAGTAAAGCCGGGCGTGCCTTTTTCAACTATGAAAGCAGATAACCCACGACTTCCACGAGCAGGATTAGTATTAGCAATAATCGTATAAAGATGCGCGACTTCACCATTGGTGATAAAGCATTTTGTGCCATTCAATACATAGTTATTACCATCTTTGATTGCAGTTGTTTTAATACTTGATGCGTCAGAACCGGCATCGGGTTCGGTCAACCCAAATGCGCCAATCCATTCGCCGGACGCCATTCTCGGCAGTATTGTTTTCTTCTGCTCTTCAGATGCGGATAGAATAATCGGATAAGCAGCAAGACCATTTGCCGCATAACAAACACCAACACCACCGCAAACACGAGATATTTCTTCGACGACGAGACACATTTCAAACACACCACCACCTGCGCCTTCGTACGCTTCGGGGATGTAGATTCCTAAAAGTCCAGCTTTAGAGAATTCCTTCATTATGTCGTGAGGAAATTCTCCGGTCTCGTCCAGTTTTTGTCTTACCGGTAAAACCAGTTCTTCGGCAAGTTTTCTGGATAATTCTTTGATAGATTTTTGTTCTTCAGTTAAAAAGTAATTCATTTTACCTCCACATTTTTACCACGAATAAAAACGGACGCATAGCGTAGGTGAGTGAAACGAGCCATTAGCGATGTCGCTTCGCTCCATCTGTGCTTCGCACCCGTGTTTATTAGTGTGCATTCGTGGCTAAATTTTCTTGGTTTCATATTTTCTTAATTATTTTATTATACACTTTATTTAGAATCTCGTAAAGTTGTTTAGCAGTTTTTTCATATCTTAATAATGATTGCCCAAACGGGTCGGCAATACCTTGTCCGTTTTTATCAATATATTCAGTTATAATATAGGTTTTATTTTTTGCTTGCGGTACTAATTCTAAAACAGCGATTTTATGTTTCGATTCCATTGTCAATATTAAATCGGCAATGTCAATGCGTGCTTTAGTCAAAGGTGCAGATAAATGACTGCTAATATCAGCACCTAATTTTGTTGCTGCTTTTATCGCATTTTCTTGTGGTAATTGTCCTTTAGGTGCAATCGTTCCTGCTGACAGAGTTTCGATTTTATATTTCTTTGGTGAATTATTCGCAATGATTTTATCCATCAGCCCTTTTGCCATCGGACTTCG
>CAZXRM010000127.1:0-4927 GCA_964642595.1 uncultured bacterium | reverse complement strand
GCAGTAATCAATACCAGTTCTATTTAAATAAAATGTTAACGCCGGAATTGGAAAATGAAGGTCTGGCACGGGAACTGGCACACAAAATTCAAAATTTAAGAAAAACCGCGGGCTTTGATGTAATTGACCGAATCGAAATGTATTATGAGGCAACACCGAAATTATCCGAAGCAATAAAACTATTTAATAATTATATTACGCAGGAGGTTCTGGCATTAAAGATGGAACCTTTAGGGCAGGCAAAAGAGAAAGACATTGAAAAGAAAATGAATATAAACCAAGAAACAATTACGATAATCTTAAAAAGAGCAAAAACAGGATAATGATAAAAAACCGCAAAGAAATAGTTGAATTTGAAAAAAGACTGCTGAATGCCAAGAAACGATTGCTGAAACAGCACAGTTTTACCAATAACATTCTTTTTAATCCACAGGGAGATTTAGCCAGCGAAAGTTCTGCTTACCGGACCCATGTTGCTGATATCGGCAGCGATACCTATCAGAAAGAGTTCAGTTCACAACTGTCGTCTTACGAATCAAAGATGCTGATGGAGATAGATGAAGCGCTGGAGCGTGTCCGTAAAAATAAATACGGCGACTGCGAAAAATGCGGAAAACCGATTTCTAAAGCAAGACTCAAAGCATTGCCTTATACCCGCTGTTGTGTAAAGTGCCAGAAACAAAAACTGCAAGAAAAAGCGTAATAAAACGGCGGTCCTTTAATTAACATCTCTAAAATCAGATGAATATTTTAATGGAAATTGAATTTGACGGTACAGATTATGCGGGCTGGCAGATTCAACCAGTTCATAAGACAGTACAGGGCGAGATAGAAAAGGCATTGAAGCAGATTATTCAGATACAAGTAAAAGTAATCGGTGCTTCGCGGACTGATGCCGGTGTTTCGTCATTGGGACAAATTGCCAATTTTCATATAACCAATTACAGGATTGAAAGTATTAGTAAATTAAAGAATAGTCTGAATTCGGTTTTGCCCGATGATATTTTTATCAAGAAAATGAAGACAGTTCCGGAAAAATTTCATTCCCGGTACTCGCCGACAAGTAAAATATACGAATACAAAATACTTACCAAGCCGGCACCTTTACGACAAAAGCATGCTTGGGTTATTTTATATAAATTGGACATTACTAAGATGCGACTGGCTGCTTGGTTGTTTCTGAAACAAAAAGATTACTTGGCATTTTGTAGAATGAGTGATAAAGATGGGTTTGTGAAAATGAAATCAATACGAATTAAACAAATAAAAGATGAGATTACAATCAGGATCGAAGCGAACCGATTTTTATACAAAATGGTCAGGCGGATTGTCGGCGCATTATATGAGATAGGTCGAGGACACCGTAATGAGCAGGATATAAAAAACAGCTTAGCCGGTAAAGAGTATCGCAGTTTAATGTGCGCACCGGCATCTGGTTTAAAATTAATCAAAGTAAAATATTAGATGAAATCATTGATTTCACAGATTTCTTCAGATGTCTTTTTCTGTTATGTCCGTCTAATTATTCTAATTTGTAGTCAATAAAATGGAATCATATCAAAGGTTTCTTGTCCCGGAAGTTTTAGCAAAACTGAAGCAGATTGACCTTAAAGCGAGGTTGGTGGTTGAAGGATTTTTGACCGGGCTTCACCGCAGTCCGTATAAAGGATTTTCACAAGAATTTGCCGAGTACCGTAATTACATTCCGGGCGATGAACCGAAACGGATTGACTGGAAAGTTTATGCTAAAACCGACCGTTTTTTTATTAGGGAATACGAAGAGGAAACCAATCTCAAGGCATACATATTACTTGATGCATCGGGTTCGATGAGTTATGCATCAAACAAAATCACAAAACTGGAATACGGTTCGTATTTGGCAGCAAGTCTGGCGTATCTTTTAATTAAACAAAGAGACAGCGTTGGAGTTGTAACTTTTACTTCAAAAATAGACAATTATGTACCGCCACGGAGTTCACCTGCTCACCTTTCAACATTGTTACGGGTAATTGATAAGATAAAACCGGGCGGCGATACAAATTTAGCCAACACTTTTCATCAACTGGCAGAAAAGATCAAACGTCGGGGGTTTGTGATAATTATATCGGATTTATTTGATAATAAGGAACAGGTACTTTCCGCGCTTCGCCACTTCCGCCACAAAAAACATGAAGTTCTGGTCTTTCATATATTAGACCGGAACGAACTGAGTTTTTCATTTTCACAACCGGTAATTTTACGAGACTTAGAAACATCAAAAGAAATAACTTTGGACCCGCGGGTTATACGAAAAGATTATCAAAAGACGATTTCTGAGTTTTTTGCTGATTTTAAAAGAAGATGCCGGGAACATCTGATTGATTATCACCAGATAACCAGTGATCTAACATTAGACCGTGCCTTGTTTGATTATCTAGAAAAAAGGAGCCGGTTAGGATAAATATGGGGTTTTTTGCACCAACTTTTCTATTCTTATTGAGTCTTGCATCAATACCTTTGATTATCCATCTTATCCAAAGAATTCGGCTAAAAAAAGTACATTATTCATCATTGTTTTTTCTTTCTGAGACAAAACGGGAGACTTTCAGCTGGCTGCAACTCAAAGAGATTTTACTTTTGATATTTAGAACTCTGTTTATTTTTTTTCTGTTCTTTTCGTTAGCACGTCCTTACTTAAAGAAAAAAATAGTTGCAAGTCAATACGAAGCGAGCCGAATTATAATTTTGGATGATTCATACAGCATGAGTTTTAACAATAATTTTGCGAAAGCGAAAAACAGCGCTAAAAGATTGGTTAAGGAATTACGAAAAGGTTCGGAAGCAGCGGTATTACTGTCATCAGATAATACGAAAACAAGTTTAACAAGTAATTTAAATTATTTAGATAATTTTTTAGATTCGGTTTTGGTCTCAAATTCAGGAAATGGTTTGCAGTCAGTCTTTGACCACGCATATAATCTACTTCAGAATTCAACACTACCCCGGAAAGAAGTTTTTATCATTACCGATTTGCAAAAAAGAGCCGTCATGCCAGTTATCAATCGAATTACTCAAATTACGAATAGACCGGAAATCACTATTATTGATGTCGGAAGTAAAGATGTAAGCAATGTCGGTATTGAAGAGGTTGCTTTAAGTCCGAGTATGCCGACCGAAGATTTCCCATCCAAATTGAAAATAAAAATTAAGAATTTTTCAAATATATCTGAAAAACGCAGTGTGAGTACTGCATTAAAATTTTCCCAAGCAGAATCAGTGATACAAAGTATAAGAACTGAAGTAACAATTAATCCGACTGAAACAAAAACACTTACTTTAGATGCGGAAATTCGAAAACCAGGGACCTATCGGGCGGAAATAATTCTTTCCCCCGATTCATTAGATAACGACGACAAGCGATTTTTTATCGCGGCGATTCCCCCAAAAACTTCAATTTTACTACTGTACGAAAATCTGGATGATATTAAATATGTCGAGATGGCACTGAAAACCAGTTACTTCGATATTGGAATTGCTAAGATAAATACCTTACGGCAGCTAAACTTAAAAAGATACAAAGCAATCGGATTATTTTCACCGTCTTCATTGACGCTAGCGGATTGGCAGAGGTTGGGTTATTATTTATTAGACGGGGGAGGATTATTTATTTGTTATAACCGCGAGATGAAAGAAAAACAATGGGACAAAGCATTGAATACCGATTTAAAACTAAATGGGGTTCAAGCAATAATTAAATCGCCGGGATTTGTTACAATCGAAAAAGTAAATTATCAAAATCCCGTTACTGAGATTTTTCAGGATGTTGATTTAAGTACAGCAAAATTTTATTCCTACTGGGACGCCAGTGAATTATCTCAATCTAATGTGCTTGCCTATTTTTCTTCAGGGAAACCATTTTTGCTTGAAGATAAAAACAGAAAACTTATTATTGCTTTATCAGCATTTGATATTCAGACTACTGATTTTATGTTTAAGGCAACTTTTTTGCCAATGATACATCGCATTTTTACTTATTTGAGTTTTCCGGTATTAAAGTACAATTACCAAATTGGCGATACAATATTTACTGAGGTATCCACAGCAACTAGTATTAAAATCAAAACACCGAGCAGCGAGTTTGTGCAATCGTCGATATTAGAGAATGGCAAAAATACAATTAAAGTTTGGGATACCAAGCGACCTGGTTTCTACCAAATAAATAATGAGAACTTTACGGTCAATGTTTTAGCCGAAGAGGGCGATTTGACCAAAGTTTCCGACAAGGAAATAAAAAATCAGAATATAAGAATTATTAATGATGTCAGCGGCAAAATAACTGATTTGAGTAGTATAACACTTTTTTGGGCAATGCTATTTTTTATCTTAGAATTAGTTCTTTTAGTTATTTGATTTGCGATGGCCAGCGCCGGGCAATCGTATAATGGCCATCTTCTTTGGAGTATTCAAAAAATCCGGACACTGCAATTTTTTTACACAATTCGTTCATTTTGGTGTATAGACCTTTCGGGTAGAATATATAAAATACTGTAGAAAGATTAGCGAATTGTTTCCATTCTTCAATTTCCTGTTCGTTGACGCTGCTGAATGTTTCGACTTCGCCGACCATTACTATTTTATTGCTTTGCGAGTTTAAAATTATAATGTCCGGAAAAAGCTCGTTACCGTTAGCATCAATAATTCCTTTGTTTAATAATGGATGGTTGACAAAGGTCATTAAAGTCGGGTGGGTTGCATTGGGATAATTATAAACCGATTTTTTCAATAAGGTTATTATTTCTTGATGAATTGCTTGTTCGTCAAATTGTCTTTCTTCCATATTTGTAATTTCGACAAGTATTATGCCAATAAAACATTAATTTGTCAATAGTTAAGTGTCGTTCCAACTCCAAAACAGCAACTTTGATTCCAAGTTCAAAATCGCAACTTT
>CAZXRM010000126.1:1596-4978 GCA_964642595.1 uncultured bacterium | reverse complement strand
TCGGCACCGGAAAAAATGTGATAGAGCATATTGAATTTTTATAAATTTTCATTAAAATAGATGTATGATTATCGGAATCCTCTGTCCAGGAAAAGAATATATCTTAACCTGGCAGACTGGATTACAAAAGGAGGTCAACTTTGAACATTAATTCGTTACTAATACCCGAGCGTATAAATTTAAATATTAAAGCAAAAAAGAAGGCGGATGTCTTAAAAGAACTTATCAGTATGATAAAAACCGGCAGCGAAGCCGAGCAACTGCTCGAAACTTTATTAACCCGTGAAGAGTTAGGTTCGACTGGTATCGGAAAAGGCATCGGAATTCCGCACTGTCGCTCTTTATTAATTGACAAACTGGAAATTGCGGTTGGCCGTTCAAAAAACGGGATTGATTTTAATGCAATTGATAAAAAACCGGTTCATTTTTTGTTTCTAATTATTGCCCCGCCCCAGGACCCGGGAAACCAGTATCTCATCACGCTTGGACGCATTGCAATGGTTTGTCAGGAACTGACCAAAAAGAAACGGATATTTGAACCGCAGACTGCTCAAGAACTGATTGCTTTAATTAAAAATATTGAAGAAAAAATGTAACAAAATGGCTATTGGCAATTTGCTAGTGGCTATTGGCTGCTTTGTATGGTAAAAAAACAACTTAACCTTTTAAGAACTTTAGAAGAATTGGATTTAATCCTCAAAGATATGGCGTCGCCTGATTATAAAAAAATCGGATTTAAAAATCCCAAGCAAACACTCAATTTTCTAAAAACCGCTGAGAAAGAACGCTCGGAAATTGCTGACAAAATCGACCCCGCGCTGCTTGCTTCTTATGAACGAATTATGAAAAGATATGGCGGTCGGGTCGTGGTGCAAGTGGTCAATGGTTTTTGCGGCGGTTGTTATATAAAACTTCCCTCCGAATATGTCTCGCGTGCCAATACGGTAATTACTAACTGTCCGAATTGCGGTCGTTTTTTATACTGGGTTAAATAGACAAAATCAATTCTTTTTGATAATTTCTGTGAAAAAGTTTTTATGGCTTGTCGTTCTTTTTTTTACTGCAATTTCTTTCTCCTGCTTCCGAAAGCCGAAATGGCAGACCGATATAACGATTCCCCTGCTTAGTAAATTTTACTCGATTCAGAATTTTATTGATACCAGTTACATAAAAATAAACTCAGATTCCTCGATTAATTTTTTCGTAGCGGGTAATCTCGACACGATTGCTTTGCTTGATTCAATTCAAATCAGCAACAAAACCGACTCGGTTCAAACCAAATTGTCTGATTTTAACTTCAACAGTCTCGCTTCTGCAACTGTAATCTTATCCCCGGATGAAGTGACCGGGGTTCCGTTGCCCGAAACAACGGTCAACATCACAATACCGCCGTATCATCGCACAATTAATAAAACTCTCAAGTTTCCCAATATCGGCAATGTCATAATTGATTACGGTGTGATGAAAATAACCATCATCAATAATTCGCGATTGACTTTTGATACGATTAACTGCAGCATATCAAATTATGAAATAATTCATCTCACTGACATTGATTCGATATCAACCACTGAATTTGTCCAGCACCTGAACAATGTCGCATTAGAAAGTATCGCGACTTTTGATATTTACTTTGCCTCGCAGGGCACGAACGGTTTTTTAATTCCGTTATCGAAATATGATTCAATCGAGTTTCAGGTAAAATTTGATTCATTGCGGATTGATACCGCATGTTTTCGCTCTAATCCTCCCCGGTCGGTTCGAACTCATAAAACTAAAATTTTCTCAATACCAACCAATTACCAATTCCGCATCAGCGATTTAATCTTTAATTCCGGTTATCTATCGTTAAATCTGCTGAACCAGTTTCCGTTGTCAATCGCAATCCAATGCACGATTCCGGAGTTGCAATTTGATACGATTTTATCAATATCTCCTTTCAGTACAACTGCATTCAACATAAATTTAGCCGGTCGCACTTATCACAATTCATCCGATTCTGTAACTCCGATAACTTTAAGAACCGGTATCGAATTTCAACTGGATTCAAATTATGTCTGTTTTGGACCGCAGAACTCAATTAAAGTAACTTATGCAATTAGCGATATTCATATTGATTCAATTGCCGGTACTGTGCTTGATACGATAAGACGGAGTTTTCAAAAAGATTCGATTCCAATCAATCTGCCCGATTTTCTTAAGAATGTTACTGCCACCAATGTTTTCGGCACGCTTAGTCTGACCAATGCTATCGCATTTCCGATACAAGTTAAAATAAACGCATCGGCAGTTGCACACAACGGATTTGAAACTATTGATACGACACTCCTAATTCTGCCCGGAACTCCGAATAATCCTTACATCAAATCAGTTACGATTAATTTCACTGATTTATTTAATATTCACCCCTCATATATTTCATTGAACATCCAGGCATCATCAATCGGTTCGGGCTGGATGAGCCGTTCTTCTTATTGCACTGCTTCTTATTTTTTGACCTGTCCTTTAAGAATTATTCTGCAATCCGATACTTTAACCTTTAACCCGACCCAGATTAAAATCTCAGAAAATGTCTGCAGTATGGTGCGTGATTACGGTGATTCGAGCGTATTTTTCGCCCGGGTTCAAAATCATATTCCGGTGCGTCTTACTGGTGATATAATTTTAGCTGATTCGAAAAATGATTCGGTTCGTCTTAACCTTGCAATTCCCAGTGGTATCATTGATATTAATTCTGGTCAGGTCATTACATCTTCAGACTCAACAATTGCCATCGTGTTAAATCCTAGCGCAACCGAAATTTTCACTGATTCTCTCATCAATATTTCGGTGATTCTTTATATCCCTCAGACCGATACGATTATGATTTCCGGGCGCGACTATTTTAGAATCGTAAATTCCTATGCTCAAATTTATACTAAACCAGTCCTCAAAGAAAAAAATAACCGGTGAGAATAATATTTTTTTTCCTAATTACAATTTATTGCGTCTTAAATGCCGCCCCTTTAAATCCTGCTTATTTTAATAATTCGAGCAACTATTTTGCTCAATGTCAATTTGATGCTCGAATTGCAAATAATACTTTTAATTTAGCCCAGTATTATGCAAATTTTTATCATGATATTGAATGGGATTATGCGCAAAAATCTGCTGTTTTTAATTTACTGCCTGATAAAGGCATAACTTTAAATGCTGACCTCGCATACAACCTGCTTGATTTCTCTTCTCCATTATTATGCGGTTCGTTTCAAATTCGTCAATTGTACTATGCTTATGCGCCTAAAGACTTGTTTGACCTTACTCTTTTCGGCAATGACTTGAATCGTCTTTATACCCTCTCAAATTTTTCCTATAACTATCTAAAATATTATGATGTTGGATT
>CAZXRM010000126.1:0-1496 GCA_964642595.1 uncultured bacterium | reverse complement strand
TCATTTCGCACTTCTCTGCCGGTCCGGATTATTCTTGAAACATCTTATCCAATCGTACATAGCACTAATGAAACAAATCTGTCTGACGATATTTTGACGATATATGCTTCTTATCAAAAATACCTTTCCAATAACAAATTAATAATTGATTATCAGAGCAGTTTTGATGTTGCATTTGCTTGGAAATTAACCGATTTTTTTACAACTAAACATTCATTTACAACCGATTTTCATAAGGGATATACCATCAATCATAGCTTTACTTTTTTTGTAAAAAATTTCTTGGCTGATTTATCCATCTTGCAGCAAAATGGTTATCTGACTACTGCAAAAGGAATTGGTGTAGATTTTATTTTAGGCTACTATTGGTAAATTTTAATATTTATCCTAAATAGTGTTTTTTTATTTTATCACTATCGTTCCGATTGCTTTATGAAAAATCGGCTCATATTCCGAAAAATCTTCCGTAATTGTTCGGAATGAAACGATAATTACATTATCACCTTTGCGAATAAATAATTCAATAATCGAAAAGTCAAATTCGCTTATCATTAACACCGCATCATATCCGCTGATATTTTTATTCTCTCGGCTAATGATTTTTCGTTCGATGAATTCATTTTCATCTATTTCTTCACCGAGCATACTAAGCATTTCTTTTTGTTCCTGCAGCATCACCTGTTCTTCGGTAAGAAGTGAATCGATAAAACTATTCAGCGATTCTTCCGGTTCCAGTGGAAAATCTGCAATCCAACCCAGATTGTCATCCGGATTGTCCTTTTCATAAAAACCAGTACTGTCTTTAGCATCAATTACCCAACCCGAAGGCAACACCATTGAAAAACCTAAATCAGTAATTACTATTTTAGATGCACTTTTTCTGCAATCCAGAAAAGGTAATGATAAAAATAGAACAATTAGTGTGAAATACATCAAATTATTTTTTTTCATATAAGTATTGTAATTTTATAACTTAACTATGTCAATAATAACTCGAAAAAATAACTTCAAATAACTAATTTATGCATTTCGCTAATATTTTACTTCAACTATTGACAATGTAATTCTTTTAGTTATTTTATAGTTATCTGTGAAAAAGGTTATTTTTACCATATTAATTTTGTTTTTAATGACAATCGGTTGTCAGTCTAAAAATAATCCACCCGACACACCGTCAATTCCAATTGGCGATTCTATTGGTATAGTTAACAACTTTTATACTTTTTCATCTCACGCATCCGATATTAATAATGACCGTGTTGCGATTCGCTTTACTTGGGGTGATGGTGATACAACTCAATGGAGTTTTTTCGGAGCTCCAGATTCCGTGATAACAAAAAATCATAGTTGGTCTAATGCTGGATATTATTACATCAAAGCACAAGCAAAAGACGAGCACGATGAACTTTCTAATTGGTCAGGTGGACACCAAATTTTTATATCTAATTAATTGCTAATATCCTAACAAAATATTTTTAGTATGCGCTATGCTGCAC
>CAZXRM010000125.1:3095-5016 GCA_964642595.1 uncultured bacterium | reverse complement strand
TAGCCACGGATAAACACGGATAAATTTTGATGGTTCTCAACCACGAAAGCACGAAGGGCACGAAATCTTTCTCTGTATTTACTCTGTAGTGAATCTTTTTAATAAGTTATCCTGTTAATCCTGTCAATATTTTCTTCTCTGTTTACTCAATGCACCTGTGGTAAATATTTTTATTCTGACTATTGACAATTTAGCGATTTAAATATACCTTAAAGATAATAAATAAAAGGAGATTATATGAATCAATATAAAGTAATAGTAATTTTTATTTTATTTCTCATCACTACTCTCAGCGCTCAAATGACCTGGATTCAAGCGCCTCAGCCCGGCTGGAACTCAAGATGTTTATTTACATCTGAGGTTTTTGATAACAAGATGTGGGTGATGGGCGGTGATGCGACCGGTGGTGTGAAAAATGATGTCTGGTTTACAACTGATGGAAATTCCTGGACTCGGGCTTGTTCTTCGGCTCCTTGGATTATAAGAAATGACCACAGCTCGGTTGTGTATGACAACAAAATGTGGGTGATGGGCGGACAGAATGCATCTGGTTGGCTGAATGACGTCTGGTATTCGACCGATGGAACTATCTGGAATCAAGCGATTGATTCTGCGAATTGGTTACCGCGTCACGGTCACAATTCATGCGTGTTTGATAATAAAATGTGGGTGATGGGCGGTTATGCGAGTGGTATGTCGCGTGATGTTTGGTATTCCTCCGATGGAATAAACTGGACTCAGGCAACTGCGACTGCCAACTGGTCAATAAGATATGGTCACACCTCAGTCGCCTTTGATAATAAAATGTGGGTTTTGGGTGGTGCTTCTTCGAGTATGATGCGAGATGTCTGGTATTCGACTAATGGTGCGAACTGGACTTTAGCAACGCAGATGGCAGCCTGGGTCGGACGAGAATTTCACTCTTCGGTTGTATTTGATAACAAAATATGGGTGATGGGCGGTTATGATGTCGGTCGTAGAAATGATGTCTGGTATTCATCGGGACTCAACGGTATCGAAGATAACAATCAATCATTTTTGACAAACCGCACTTTGCTTGATGCTATACCAAATCCAGCAAAGAATTTGACTAATATCCGCTTTTCGCTGACTTCTAATAGTAATGTAGAACTTTCAATCTTTGATATCTCTGGAAAACTTGTGAGAAATTTAGTTGACAAAGATATGACTTCAGGAATTCATCAAATAAAATGGGATGGCACAGACCAATTTAATCGACCGGTTACAGAAGGCGTTTATTTCTATACTCTGGAAACACCTGAGCAAAAACTATCTAACAAACTAATATTAACCAGATAATTATTATTGATAAGATTCAGATTGTTCAACATCCTGTTCATCCCGTCGTATTTCTTTCGTGCTTTCGTGTCCATTCGTGATAAAAGTGTATTATCTCTTGACTTTAGCGATATCATAAGTAAAATAAACTGATAAAAAATTGAATGACAGAACTAATAAAAATAAACAGCAGGAGGCAAAATGGCGTTAGCTGATGATGTAAAAAATATTATCATTGAGCAGTTGCATCAAACACCGGAAAAAGTCACAGACACCGCATCGTTCGTTGAAGATTTAGGTGCTGATTCATTGGACATCGTGGAACTCGTGATGGCGTTCGAGGAAAAATTCGGCATCGAAATTCCGGATGAGGACTCTGCGAAAATTGCGAAAGTCAACGACGCAATTACATATATCGAAGCAAAAGTCGCACAAAAACCGAAATAGCAGCGAGCAATTAGTAGCGAGAACATAGGTTTTCCTATATTCTATCTACTCGCTACTCACTACTAAAGCATATGCGTAGAGTTGTCGTAACTGGATTAGGAATTGTATCGGCACTCGGCACAGATGTCGAGACTTTCTGGAACAATGCCTTAGCTGGAAAATCAGGCGTGTCGCG
>CAZXRM010000125.1:0-2995 GCA_964642595.1 uncultured bacterium | reverse complement strand
GCAATCGGAAACTCATTCCGTCATATCCTGATTGGCGATGCTGATATAATGGTTACCGGTGGTACTGAAACACCAATCAGCGGATATTGCATATCCGGATTTGCCAATATGGGTGCCTTGAGTAAAAGAAACGACAATCCCGAAAAAGCGTCCCGACCATTTTCCAAAGACCGCGACGGCTTTGTAATTGCTGAAGGTTCAGGTATCGTTGTTCTTGAAGAATTAGAACACGCTAAAAAACGAAATGCGAAAATCTACTGCGAGATGAATGGTTTTGGCGTGACTGGCGACGGTTATCATATCACCGCGCCCGCACCCGAAGGCGCAGGTGCTTTTGAAGCAATGCGCCGGGCAATTATTGAAGCAAAATTGACAATTGATGATATTGACTATATCAATGCCCACGGTACTTCGACTGATTTGAATGATTTGACCGAAACCCAGGCAATTAAAAGACTGTTCGGTGAGCGAGCAAAAAAGATTGCAGTCAACTCGACCAAGTCAATGACCGGTCATACGCTTGGTGCTGCTGGTTCGATTGAATTTGTCGTCTTATCTTTATCAGTCCTGCACCAAAAAATCCACCCGACGATTAACCTTGAAACACCTGACCCGGAACTCGATTTAGACTATGTCACTGAAGGTGCACGAGACATAAAAATTCGCGCGGCACTCTCCAACTCGCTTGGTTTTGGCGGACACAATACCTGCTTATTAGTCAAACCATTCAAAGAATAATCTTAAAATCTTACAATCATTAGATATTATGAAACCACGGATTACACAGATTATACTGATTTTTAAATCCGTGAAAATCCGTAAAATCAGTGGTTAAAAGAATTAAATGATTAGCATTGGTATCGGTGGTAACATCGGCTCTGGTAAAACAACAGTTGCAAAAGAACTTGTTAAGTGCTTTGAACAAAATAAATATAAAGTAAAATTGGTTGATGCCGATAGTATTGCATGGAAACTGTACAAGCAGACTGCGGTCAGCGGCAATCGGTCAATAATTTACAATAAGATTGTTAAAACCTTTGGCAGTTCAATCTTAGATAAGAAAAACGAAATTGACCGTAAAAAATTAGGTGAAATAATTTTTGAAAATAAAAAACTCCTTGCTAAATTAAATAAGATAGTCCATCCTGCATTAATCCGACAAATCAATACTGCACTAAAAAGTAAAGATGCTGAAGCCAAAATTCTTGATGCAGCCCTGCTTTTCTTTTGGGGAAATAAAATCAACGTTAAATATCGAGTGCTGGTGACTTCACCCGACAAACTAAAAGTTGCCAGGATGAAAAATCGTGGTTATAATGAAATAGAAGTGAAATCTCGACTTAAACAGCAGATGCAAGAATCGCAAATGGAAAAATCCGCTGATTTTATAATTAACAACGATAGCAATCTTAACGCACTTAAAAATAAAGTAAAATTGCTATACGAAATATTAAAAGATTAATAATATGAAACCACCGATTAAACTGATTACACGGATTAAAGAAAAAATCAGTTCAATCCGTCAAATCCGTGGTTAAAAATTAGAAATATGAAATTAGAACAAGTCCCAATCTCGGAAATAGAAATCAGAAATAATATCGTTCGGTTTTCGACCCCGATTATATTCGAACCGAACGAAATCAAAGAATTAGTCCAGAGCAGTTTTTATTCTTTCCAAAAAATAATCAACGCCCGGATAAGTAAATTGGGTGAGGTAAAAACTGAAGCCAATGCCCTGAGTTTTCCGTTCTTTCAGAAAAAGAATACTCCGATTTTATTTAATATTATTTTTGATTTGACCAGGACTAATTTATCATTTCAGGCATCGAATCACATCGAAGCCCTTAAAATTTACCGCTTGTTACGCGACCAACGACAGATTACACCGAATTTGACTACGGTTCAAACTCTTAAAGGTAATTTCTCGGAAATTATCGCCGCACTTTTGTGGCAGATTGGTGCAATCAAAGTCAGTCTTGGTGATATCAAACCATATTACAAAGTTGACGAAAGAAAAAACTTCAGTCCGATTTACATTGACATTAAAATCCTACCCGCATTCCCGACCGTGTTTGATTTTATTGTTGCTACCTCTACCCTGCTTTTAGAAAACCTTAATTTTGATTTGGTCTGTGGTATTGAAGCGGGTAGTATCACATTGGCAAGTCTGATTGCCCATAAATTTTCCAAACCGATGTTCTTTGCCCGACGCGATAAAAGATACCCGGAAGCGCCTTTACTTGAAGGTATCAATACTGCCCAGCTTTTGCATAAGAATGTTTTGGTTGTAGATGATACGATTGTTGCCGGCTGGACCAAAGCCAAAGTATTTGAAGAAATCAGAAATCTCGGCGGTAAAGTTGACAAATGCTTTGTCGTATTTGACCGCCAGCAGAACAGCTCGCATTCTTTGAAAGAACAAGGGGTTACTTTATATTCTTTAACCAATATCCGCTCGGCTTTGTCATCGGCAATTCCCAAAACAATAACTTATTTGACTGATGCCGAAAACAAAGAAATCCGTGAATACTTTACATCACCCAAAGAATGGCATAAGAAAAAGGGCTTTAAATATTTTGAACTCGGAAAACCAAAGTGAAATAAAATGATAACGCGAAAACGTATTATAGAAAATTGTCTAAATATACGGAATATTGGATGTCGTTTCACTCCATCTACGCTTCGCGTCCGTGTCATTCGTGGTAAAAAATAAAATATTGATGAAATCAAAAGTATTAGTTATCGGTTCGGGCGGACGGGAACACGCTTTGGTATGGAAATTAAACCAGTCTGATTGTCAAATCTATTGCGCGCCGGGCAATGGTGGAATTTCGTTATTAGCAACTTGCCTGCCGATTAAAGCCGATAACATTAAAGCACTCAAAGAATTTGTCCAGAAGGAAAAAATTGATTTGACCATTGTTGGACCAGAAGTTCCGCTTGGTTTGGGAATTGTTGATGAATTTAACAAAGATAAATTGGCAATTTTCGGTCC
>CAZXRM010000124.1:0-5023 GCA_964642595.1 uncultured bacterium | reverse complement strand
TTTCATATGTGTTTTTAATATTTTATTTTTCATATTTAATATTTATTTATAATGTTAATCCAAATAATCCGATAAATCCCATAAACGCCAACGCGACTAATGACGCAGCAATAAAAGCAATTGGATAACCTTTGAATGAGCGGGAAATTGGAGCAAATTCAAGACGCTCGCGGATTGCCGAGAATAAAATAATAACAAGCGCAAAACCGAGTGCAGTGCCAATGGCAAATATAGTTGATTGAATTAAATTATATTTATAATTGATGACTAAAAATGTCACGGCGAGAATTGCACAATTGGTAGTTATCAGAGGTAGATAAATTCCCATTGCATTGTACAAAGTTTTGTAATTCTTTTTTAGAAACATCTCAACAAATTGTACTAATGCCGCAATAACCAAAATGAATGCCGCAGTCCGTAAAAATACTAAATCTAAAGGCAGAAGTATAAAGTGAAAAATAATCCAGGTCACCCAAGTTGAGATGAGCATTACAAAAAGCACGGCAGCACTCATTCCAAAAGCGGTAGATAAAGATGTCGAAACTCCAAAGAACGGGCAGAGTCCGATATACCGCATCAGTAAAATGTTATTGACAATAAATGCTGCGATGAAAATGAGCAATAAGTTATGCGTCATATTAGTCTGGTTTTATTGTCATTGCGAGGGAGTAATACGACCGAAGCAATCTTACATCTAATCTTGATTTGAGATTGCCACGCCTTCGTGATTTCGCCATGCTCAATCTACACTTCGCGTCCGCAATGACATAATTTGGATTTATTACGCTCATATTTAATCTGTTACTTCTTGTTTGATAATATATTTATTGATGAATGCTTTGAGAACGCCAATCAGCAGGAACGCGCCGGGTGGAAATATCATAAATAACATCGGATGTGATATTAAAAATTTAGGTCCAATCAAATGACCAAAGACCGCACCAGTGCTTAGGTATTCGCGGATAATTCCCATTACGACTAAAATCAAAGTGAACCCGATTGCCTTGCCTAATCCGTCAAGAAATGAATCAAAGACATTATGGATATAGGCAAATGCTTCAGCCCGTCCCAAGATAATGCAATTAACAACAATTAAAGGTACAAAAACTCCAAGCACGCGGTATAATGTTGGTGTATATGCTTGCATTACATAATCAACAATCGTAACAAAAGTCGAAATGATAATGATGAATATCGGGATGCGAACCGAATCCGGCACGAATTTTCGGACGGCAGAAACTACGATGTTCGAGCAAATCAAGACAAATGATGCAGCGATGCCCATTCCCAGTGCATCTTTAGCAGTGGTTGATGTTGCGAGAGTTGGGCAGAGTCCAATCATTAAAATCAAAATCGGATTCTCAATAATGATTCCGTCAGTCAGATATTTGAAATGATTTACTTTCTTTCTCATCGTCTAAATATTATGTTGCCACAGAGCATAACAATTTCATTTCTGTTTAAGTGTGTCATATTGAATATATTGCTTATATTTTTCAATCCCTTGTTTAATACCTTCAAGTACAGCAACTGAAGAAATGGTTGCACCGCTGATTGCTTGAATTTTACCGCTTTTAGAAGTGAGTTTTAAGTCTTCAAGTTTTTTATTAGCGAACTGATTGCAGAAGTCAGCATTTCTGACTTGCAGACCAAAACCCGGCGTCTCTTTTAAACCTTCTTCCGGTGAGCCGATATAAATCTTCGTAAGCATATGGTCAGTGTTGCAACCGACTAAAATCGGTATTAAACCAGCATAACCTTCGGGTGCAGTTTTAAATACAATTCCGACAATTTTATTAGTTTCGTTATAACCTAACCAGACTGTATCTTTTACGATATTTACGAATTTTTGTGCACCTGGTAAAATAGTGCAAAACTGATTCATAGTACTTGTCGTCAATGTTGTATCGCAGACAATAACATCAAGTGTATCAAGTAATATAAACTTTTTATACCGTTCGATTCCATCTTTGATGCCATTAGTCACAGCCCGCGAAGAAATCGTTGCCGAAGTTATTGCCTGAATTTTGCCGCCGTCTTTGGTCAATTTTATATCCGAATATGTTTTGTTATTGAATTGATTTTTAAATTTGTCTTCGCGAATTTTCTGACCTAAACCAGGCGTTTCTTTTAAACCTTCGGCTGATGATGCGATATAGATTTTTTTAATTACTGAATCGGTTCCATAGCCAACTAAAATCGGAATCAAACCGGCATAACCTTCAGGTGTAGTCTTGAAGACGATTCCGGCTTTCTGCTTATTTGTATCATATCCAACCCACAACGAATCAGTAATAATCGTTTCAAATGTCTTGGCTTGAGGTAATACATCGGACAATTGCTTCAAGACATTTTCACTTATCTGTTTTTCAATCTGAACTTTGGTCACAGTATAAACTTTTGATAATAGGCCAGACGCGACAAGACAAACAATAAATAATGACAAGACCATCCAAGTTAATGATTTCATTTTATACGAATAAAACGAATGATAACGAATTTATCGAATGTTCGCAGTATTTGCTCACATTCGCGTAATTCGATTTTATCATTTTTTCCTTTCTCCGAAAACTTTTGGTTTAGTATAGCGGTCAATCAAAGGAGTTGCGACATTCATCAATAGTATCGAATAAGAAACTCCTTCTGGATAACCGCCCCATAATCTTATGAGCATTGTGATAACACCACAGCCAATGCCGAAAATCCATTGACCTTTTTTATTGATTGGCGATGTGACATAATCGGTTGCCATAAACAGAGCACCAAGCATTAGACCACCGGAAAACATGTGAAAAAAAGGCGATAGTCTAGTCGGTAATACAAGAGACAATACGAACACGCTTCCGATATAAGCAAGGGGTATTCGATAACTGATAAATCCACGGATTAAAAGATAGATCGCACCAATAAGCAACAGAACGGCTGATGTTTCACCAAGACAGCCACCACAATTACCAAGAATCAGATTTTTAATCACTGGCCAAGAATTGAGATGCTGAAATACTTCGGTAGTTCTATAGACTTTGGCTAAAGTGAGTGGTGTTGCCTGTGTTATGGCATCATATCCGGCAAGAAAACCAGAAGACGGTGCGAGCCAATTTGATGTCATTATTTGAGGCCAGGAGGCCATCAGAAATGCCCGTCCCGCCAAAGCCGGATTAACAAAATTATAACCCAATCCGCCAAAAACCTGTTTGACAAATACTATTGCAAATGCCGAACCGATTACGGGAATCCATAAAGGTACATTGGGTGGTAAATTATAAGCAAGAAGCATACCCGTGATAACCGCACTGCCATCAAATACTGTAATTCTTCTTTTCCATAGAAAATGAGCGAACGCTTCAAAACCGACAGCCGAAATAACGCTGAGTAGGATTATAAATAATGCCTTAAAGCCAAAGAAATATATCGAACCAATCAATGAAGGTAATAAAGCAATTACGACCGACCACATTATAATCGGAATTGATATCTTCGAGCGGATATGAGGTGAAACTGAAACCCACAGTTCTTTGGCAGTTATTTTCTGATTGTCTATATCGGTCATTTTGTTTCTAATAATTTTAATTCTCTTTTTGCAAAAATGAACGAATGGACTAATTTTATTTTGGACGGGCATTCATACGCACAGCATCCACATTCAATACAATCGAGGAGGTTATATTGCTTTGCCCGGTTAAAGTCCTTTTTATGAATAAGATTGTTAAGTTCACAGGGCACTAAGTTCATCGGACATGTGTCAACACATCGTCCGCATCTTATGCACGGACCTTCGGGGTCAATTTTTAAATCGTCTTTTTTGATTGCAATTATTCCAGATGTGCCTTTGATGGTTGGCAGTTCGTCATTGTATTGAGCAACGCCCATCATCGGACCACCAAAAATAATTTTACCGGGCTCTTCAGTATACCCACCGCAGAAATCTATTAAATCATAAACTGGCGTGCCTAACCTGACCCAGAGTGTGCGTGGTTCTTTAATTGCGGAACCAGTGACGGTTACTAATCTTTCAACTAATGGTTTGTTATATCGACAGGCTTCGTAAATTGAATAAATTGTTCCGACATTCTGAACAATTACGCCAACATCAAACGGCAGTCCGCCAACCGGGACAATTCGGTTTAATATTGATTTGATTAATTGTTTTTCGGCGCCGTGTGGGTATTGGGTTTTAACTTTTACAACCGAATATTTCTTTTCTTGATAAATTGCTTCCTGCATAATGAGAATTGCATCTGGTTTATTATCTTCGATGGCAATAATAATCTTTTGAGGTGCAATAATTTTATCAACAATTTTAATACCTTCGACAATTTCCGCGGCTCTTTCGAGCATCAATTGATGGTCGGCAGTCAGATACGGCTCGCATTCACAACCATTAATGATAATAGTATCAATCGGTTTTTCTTTAGCCGGAGACAGTTTGACATAAGTCGGAAACGCACCACCGCCCAAACCGACGATTCCTGAATCGCGAATAATATTTAAAAGTTCTTGTTTGGAAAAATTTTTATAATCCCGTTCTTTGATTGAATCTTCCCAAATATCCTGTCCGTCGGATTCAATCACGCAAGTCAGAGTTCGAGTCGGTAGAACCGGATGGTCAATTTCCGCAATATTGACGACTTTACCGGAAATCGAAGCATGAGTCGGAACTGAAACATAACCTTGTGCTTCGCCGATTTGCGTGCCGACTTTAACATAATCGCCAATTTTTACAACCGGCTGAGTTCTAATTCCGGTATGTTGAATATAGGGACGCCAAACTCGCTTTGGAATCGGTGCTTTTTCAATCTGCTTGTAGGCAGATAACGATTTATTATCCGGCGGGTGCACACCGCCTTTAAATCCATAAGTCTGTCGTTTGCGTCTTAATAAATTGGACATCTTTTAGAGTTTAGACTAATTCTAAATATTGTCAATATTAAATATTTTACTTTATGGAAAACAACTTTTTAAATTTTTCTAAACTTAATGTATTTACGACATCAGTTTTTTCAAGCCATGCCCGTCGAGCAAC
>CAZXRM010000123.1:3448-5023 GCA_964642595.1 uncultured bacterium | reverse complement strand
AGTTTAAGTAGTTAAATTTTTAATATTTGATTTGTATTTTTGATATTTCATTTTTGATATTTAATTTATTTATGTAATTGCGGATTTGAGTATTTCTAATACCAACTGGTCGTAGGTGATGCCGATATGTCGGGCCTGGGCGGGAAGGTCAGAGAGTTCGGTCATTCCGGGCAGAGTATTTACTTCTAAAAAATACAGTTTGTTTTTGGCTATAATCAAATCAACCCGGGAAAAACCCTTAGCACCGATAATGTTATGGGCGGATAATGCTAGTTCTTGGACTTTCTGATAGATTGGTTTTGGCAATCGGGCAGGAATAATAAATTCGGTCTCGCCTTTTGTGTATTTTGCCTTAAAGTCATAAAACCGCTGCTTTTTCGGAACAAGTTCCAGAATCGGCAAGACTTTTTGTCCAAGGACTCCGACCGTGGCAATCATTCCATCAATAAATTTTTCCAATAATATGTCGCCGAATTCCTTTTGGATTTTTTGACATTTTGCCAGCAGAGTTTTTTTGTTATCAATAATCTCACAGCCGACACTCGAGCCCTCGGCTTTTGGTTTTAAAATCATAGGAAATTTGAGTTTTTTCTGTGCGATGCCAGTTAGTATTTTAAGGTTGCATCCTTTCGGTAAAAACACATAATCTGGGGTCGGGATATTGGCAAATTCAAATAACCGCTTGGTAATAATTTTATCCATTCCGATTGCCGAAGCCAAAACATCGGAACCAGTATAGGGGATATTCAATAATTCCAAAAAACCCTGAATTGTGCCGTCTTCACCGGGCTTGCCGTGCAAGATAATAAAAGCGATATCAATTTTGGCGCTAATTATTTGTTGAGCAAAATTGCGATTGATATTAATTTTAACCGCATTAAAACCCTGCCTTTTCAATGATTGATAAACATTTTCACCAGAGCGTAAAGAGATTTCCCGTTCGCTCGACCAACCGCCCATTATCACGCCAATTTTCTTATTTCTGAAATCGTTTTGTATTTTATTCATTTAATTTATTAAATAGGAAAAAATCGAATAGTCAAGAGTGACATTAATTTTATAGCCCTGCTCGCAATGTAATATTAGAAGATGGTGCTTAATAAAAAAAATCTTTATTTACAGGTTTTGTATTCTTTTTCCGAGTGCGAGACTAAAAACCTTTCCTGATGTTTTACTTGATTTTCTGTTAGACGATGTGAAAGACAAGAGCCGATATTCGGTGAAAAATGAAGTATTTCTTGCTCAATTAAAAACCATTCGAGATAATTGATTAGACGAAAGCACAGATTCTTTATTTAAGGCATTGATAGAAGAATAATTAAAAGTCTTTTTCCCCGCTACTCGTTACTCGCTTCTCGCTACAATATTTCACTCCCCATACACTACCCTACCTTTGATAGTTTTTAGTTTTTAGTTGTTGGTTGTTAGAGAGTTGTCAGAAAAAATCAACCGAAAAAAGTATTACTTTTAACTAATGTTTTTAATCTGTTAAAGTTATTGGTTTATATGTAGTTAAATAAAAACCTAAAATTTAGTTGTTATTTATCGGATGATAAGTTTTGTTTCGATTGTGTT
>CAZXRM010000123.1:0-3348 GCA_964642595.1 uncultured bacterium | reverse complement strand
ATTCCATAGCAGAGAAATTCCGGAGTTTTATTGCCTTTCAAGAGCCAGACTTTGTCATTGGCATAAGCCATTGCTGCGCCGGTTTTGGGTGTTTTCTTTTTAGTTTCGCAGGGGATGGATTCGAGTTTCTGCCATTGGCCGGGTGTGCCAGGAATGTATTTCCAGAAAACATCAGTCGCGCCGCCTTTGATTGCATAGATAACATTACCGTCGCTCGCCATTGCGCCACCATCTTTCACCAGTAACTTTTTCTTGTATTTTCCAAAAGTCGTATCTTCGATTGGCAGTTCTTCTTTTGCTTCCCAGGTGCTTGTGCCAAAATTATAGGCATAGAATGGATTGAACTTGTCGCCACCCTTGAGCGCATAGATTGTATTATTACAGAGTGTAATCGAACTTCCGTCTTTCCACACTTTTTGATTAATACCCATCTCAAGTGCTCCGCCGGTTGTCCAGGTTTTGGTCGCGACATCATAGATAAAGAAGTTGTTTTCATTTTTCTTTTGTGAGCCGGCTAACAGATATACTTTGCCATCATAGTAAATCATCGAAGTTCCGCCCTTGAGTCCTTTGGGTACTGATACAAACGAATCCTGAGTCCATTTGTCAGTTGCAATATTATAAATCCAGAATTCTTTTAAACCGTTTCCTTTAACCGCAAAGATAGTGCTGAAACCGTCCGAACATAATGCGGCACCCTTACCTGGATATTTCTTATTCTTTTTAGTTGAATCAAGCGGAACAATCGGTTTTAGACCGAATTGAATCGAGTCTTTGGTTGTCCAGCCCGCCTTATCATTTATTGAATATTGCTTGAAGATTTTGGTCTTGGTACCGACAAAAGCATAGAGCGAATTGCCGACTCCAACCATAGCACCGCCGTCTTTGATTGTATTGGCAACATCAGTCGTAATCGGTTCTTTGAACGCCCAGCCCGAAGGTGGTGCTTCGATAACTTCAAACTGTGCGGAATGCGCATCGTTGCTGGTATTCTCATCACCCATCATTAGAGTTTGTGATTCAGCATTAAATGTAATTGGCGGTGATATTACATTTGCAAACCATGGATTGAATTCTAATGTATCAATTTGATATTCGTTAAGAGAGATATATTGAGTGTCACAATATTCATCAGTTTTTGCTTCGCAAATATTAAAGATAACCGGGAAAACACTAGTTGTTAGTCCGTAATTCCGAACAATAGCTTTGGGTCGTATTTGAAAACCATTATATACTGAACCAGTTGGGGCAAGAATATTAGTGATGCCAACATCAGATATTGGCCCGCGGAAAATGAGATTACCATATGCAGATGGATTACTCCAGTTAGCAGGAGATGTGTTTTGCGACCACCAACCATAATATCTTGAGCCCGGTTCGTCATCGGCATACATCCAGAATCCCATCGTATCGCCATTCGGATTAACCGTTATATCTTGGTTAGTAATTCCAATTGGTATTGAACCTTCAAACTCTATATAACCATTAGTCAAAGTACTTGCGATTTGAGAGGATGGCACTGGTCCATAACGCACAGTCGTAGTTGGTGTGATTGCACGATAAATTAAAGAATCAATGCCACCTGTTTCATAATTTATTAACCAATAGTTACCTTCGGAGAAATCATTTGCCCAAGTTCCATCATTATCTTCATCAAGATAAAGACCTAACTGGTCACCGTTATTGGCAGTTGTCGCATATGGCATAGCACCAGCAAAATACACAAAGTTCGAATCGTGTTTAAGCCACAGATAGGCACTACCAGCTCTTGACGCAATACCGGAACGCCCCAGAATATCTGAAACATCTGTCATTTCTGCCCCTGTCCATTCTGCGGTTTGAATGTTACCATCAATGGTTGGTGGATTTTCCGTGTAGTTGGAATAAATATTATTAGTAATTGTAAATGAAGAAGTGAAACCGGTTAAGGTATCATTAGCATTATTTTCATCAATTCCAAGTGATGTATAGATTTTAATATCATAAACCGTCCCAGATGGTCCGGGTGTCCATTGTGGATAAAAGAAGACAGTTCCTGTATCACCTGAATTTAAATTAATAATGCTTACGCCGGAATATACCGGAGTGCCATTTGATAAGATGACACAGCCAACTGGAATATCAAATTGGTCATTAAATCCATAATTTTTAAATCTTGCTTTAGGGGTGATAGCGACATTTGGGCTAACTGCAGAAGTCGGCAAAACAATTGCTTCAGGTCCGACATCATCATTTTTTGCTTCCCATTCGACAAATGCTCCGATAAAATATTCGCCATTAGTCCAATTCCCCCACGCACCAGCAGTACCATAAAAACTTCTGCCATCAGCGAGATTATCGCCACAGGATGAAGGCATACTATCTATTCTCGGAGCAATTGCAATATAAAAATTTCCACTATTAATTGTTATTGGTGAATCTAATGCATAGACAATAAGTGTTGGAGTAGTTGCATTGACAGGCGTAACTCGAATTGTATCTGATTCGTAAAGCACAGTTGTTCCATCACCAGCATAGATTTTGAACTTGAAGGTTGAATCGGTCCACGGTCTATCACCAAGATAAAACTGTGCTTTTAAAGAATCAATCGTTATTGGATGAAGAACACCAAATTCTGATGGGACAAACCATGTTGTTCGTTCCGGGCCACCCCAAGTGTACCAATAAAAACGATTCCAATCTGCGTAACTAAGCCAATTTGTAACTTGAATAGTTGTTGTCATTGTATCATTGCTAGGATTTTCATCAAAAGGAAGTTCGGTCCAGATTTTAATTGTATATATTCCAAATGTATCCGGTACTTGCCACTGTGGTATAAAGGTTATTTGTTCGGATTGGCCGACAGTTAAATCAGTCGTGGTAACTTGGTTTAGGTCTTCATAATAGACAGCGCCATCGGGTCCGAATATACGCATCTTAACTGTTACACCTGCCGAAGCTGTATTGCTGCCAAGATTCATTACTGTCGCGTTTATTAAGTAACGCTGAAAAGGTGTTGTTATACTTGGCATATTAATACTTTGGGTCATCATATCATATTGTGATGAAAAGTATAGTTGAATTGCCGCAATTTTATCTGATGTTTGGTCAACGTACAAAAGAAATGTATCTTTGTAAAATTCGCACCCCCCGGCAATACCAAGTTGTGGCATCGTCATTTCTTCAAGCAGACTGACAGCAGGGTATTTATATTTAGCGACCGTATTACGATTTGCCCCATCTTGAGTAGAACCCCAAAGTAAACCATTAGGGTCATACGCAAGACCTACTAATGCTCGAGTATTAGTATATGAATGTGGATTTAAACTAGTATTGTGAAATTTCCAAATTGGTTGAGGAGGAACCGAT
>CAZXRM010000122.1:3847-5054 GCA_964642595.1 uncultured bacterium | reverse complement strand
GGAATAATTTGCGGACCGTTATCACGCGGTTTGCCCAGACCAGTAAAAACTCTTCCCAGAATACTTGGCGACAAACCAAGCGTAATCCCTTTGGCTAAAAATCGAATCTTGGTATTGACAACATCAATACCGGTCGTGCCTTCAAATACCTGAATTAATGCTTTGTCTTCGTGGACTTCCAAAACCTGTCCGGACCGGACCGAACCATCAGCCAGAGTCAGTTCGACCAGTTCCATATATTTTACATTCTCGGTATTTTCAACTAATACCAAAGGTCCGGCAATTTCTCGAATTGTACGATATTCTAACATTATTTTAATGCTTCGTCTAATTCTCGTTTTATTTTTACAATATTTTCTTTTTCAGTTTCGGGTACAAACTTCATTCGGGCGATGCGTTCACGAATATCGAGTTTTTCAATCTGGTTCATTTTTTCCATCTGCATATCGGATGGTGTTTTGTCGAGTGCTTGTTTTGCTTTGTCGTAAAAATATAAAATAACATCAAGCATATCCGATTGTTTATTAATTGACGAGTAAGTGTCAATGTCCATAAATGCATTCTGGTGCAAAAAGTCTTCACGAATCGAACGGGCAACCTCAAGGATTAAACGGTCCTGCGGGGTCAAAGTATCTTTACCGACTAGGCGGACAATTTCTTCGAGTTCGGCTTCTTTTTCCAATAACCACAAAGCCTGGTCAGAATTTTTCGGGAATATTTCACCGACCTGAGCAATGAGATATTCTTTCAAACTATCTGAATATAAAGAATAAGAATTAAGCCAGGAGATTGCCGGGAAATGTCGTTTGAATGCGAGCTTGTCTTCCAAAGACCAGAAGACTTTCACGACTCTTAATGTTGCCTGCACAACTGGGTCTGACAAATCACCACCCGGCGGTGAAACCGAACCGATAACCGACAATGCACCAAATCTTGTATCACTGCCCAATGTTTCAATTTTACCGGCTCTTTCATAAAATTCAGCAATTCTGGCGGGCAGATATGCAGGATAACCTTCTTCACCGGGCATTTCTTCGAGTCGTCCGGAAATTTCTCTTAATGCTTCTGCCCAGCGCGAGGTTGAATCGGCTTGCAAAGCAACCGAATATCCCATATCCCTAAAGTATTCGCCAATCGTGATACCAGTATAAACCGATGCTTCACGAGCTGCAACCGGCATATTAGAAGTGTTGGCAATCAAGACCGT
>CAZXRM010000122.1:0-3747 GCA_964642595.1 uncultured bacterium | reverse complement strand
TGACCGGTTAAAAGTGATTCCTGCGGCGGCATTTTTTTCTTATACGGTCGGGATTTGCGGACCGGCCATTTCTGCATCATCGTAATTTGCTGAGTTCCTTTGGCAGTTTTTAATTCGGCAACCGTATCCATCACGGTAAAATCGCCTTTTTGAATTGAGATAATTTCACCAGCGATATTATACGGTATCATTATTTTATGTTTGATTAAAACTGTTTCCTGAACTTCACCGATAATATCACCCGCAACAACTTTATCGCCAACTTTTTTGGTTGGTACAAAATTCCATTTTTTATTTCTATCAATACCAGGAATATCAGTGCCGCGCGGAATAAAATAACCGCTCTGCTTAGCAATGACATCCAGCGGCCGCTGAATACCGTCATAAATCGAGCTGATAAGACCCGGACCGAGCTCAACCATCAAAGGCGTGTTGAGCGGTTCGACAATTTCACCGGGTCCGATGCCGTCAGTCTCTTCATAAACCTGGATTGAGGCGACATCACCTTTGAGTTCGATGACTTCGCCAATTAGTCTTTTTTCACCGACCCTACAGATATCGTACATCTTGGATTCAGACATCTGCTTGGCAGTGACTAAAGGACCGGCAACTTTAATTATTATTCCCATATTAATTTAACCACAGATTACACAGATTTTCACAAGATTTTTTAAACAGAATAATTTAACACCGAAATCACTGAAAACACTGAAAAATCTCGGTGTTATTCGGTGTGATTCAGTGTTTAATTTTTTTGCCACGAATTGCCACGATTTTACACGAATAAAATTTTTACTGTGTTTATCTGTGTTCACCTGTGGTTTTACACTCATTTTTTTAGTAAATCAGTACCGGTTGCTTTTTTAACCAGTTCTCTAATTCGTTCTTCCGAGACTTTTTCTTCGGTTGAAGGCAGTAAGGCAAAGCAGGGAATAGGTGTCTTTTGAAATCGCTGGATTGTTTCTTTTAATACCGGGTAGATGTCTGATGTGTAAAAAATCACTTTGTATTTTTCGGTTATCTGTTCGACCGATTGCTTGGCGGTTTTTGAATCGCAGGCAATAGTCGTTACGCCCAATGCTTTGAAAGCAGAAATTTTTTCTTGTGGTCCTAATATCGCAATCATTTAAGAATTTATTATAATGAAAATTTCAGAATTGTAAATAAGAAAGTTATAAGACACAGGCAATACTTTCTTTAATTTGGGCAGTTGGCGCATTCTGGTTGATGCTGTAATAAATCTTGCGGATATTTTTAATTTCATTTTCTTTGAATAAAAAATAGGCAACCAATGGTTCAAATCCGAAGGTTGCATAACGGCTCTTGAGTAATATTTTCTGTTTTTCTTCTTCAATTAACTTTTCCATCCGGACAAATGATTTCTGATTAATAAGATAATTAACACCCTGCTCGATACAGTTTTGATACTTAGTTTTTGCCGACCATTGAATTATCGCATTCCAATCTTCATTCAATAACTCAGTCATTGTCCTTTGGCTAATCGAGCCGTTTTTCAGAAAGACACCCGCAAACATTTTTTTCTGAGCCAAGATATCCTGTTTTTCACGGTCGGCAAGGTTTTTGATGCGGACTAAGTTGCGGATATTTTCCAAATCAATCGCATTCGTGAAATATTCGTTAAGTAAATCATTATCCAAGTTTTTTAGCGACTTTTCGATTTCAATATTATTTTTTAAAGGAACGGTGAGTAGTATTTTCAATGTCGGGTCAATACAATAACGATTAAAGAAATTGATGTTATCCTGAGTGCCGGCTTCAAGCAGTGCGTCGAAATTGTCTTGCTCACTTATTTCAATCTGCCATATTCCTTTAATCTGATTGAATATTTCAAGCAGATTATTTATATTTACGATTCGGTCATAATCAGTTCGTTTTAGAAGCAGTGTTTCTTTGGCACGCACCCGACCAATTGCAAAACCGTAATCTGGATTATCAGAGAATTTCATTGTTAATTAATTTCTGAAACTCTTTATTGTGCAGGAGTTTTTTTGTATTGATTAGGTCGTTTTGAAATAAACGGTCTTCAGTAATATAAGGAATGGTTTTAGCGATCTTGTTGTAAAATATAGTTATTCCTTTTGGTACTTTATGTTGTGCCAATTCGATTGCTTGTCGGGCGCAAATTAATTCGATTGCAAGAATAGTCAAGGTGTTATCCAGAATCTTGCGGGTTTTGTTGGCTGCAGTCATTCCCATACTGACAAAGTCTTCCTGCGAGGCAGAAGTTGGCAATGATTGGACAGAAGCCGGGTTAGAGAGAACTTTATTTTCGGCACACAATCCGCTTGCTAAAACTTGTAACATCATCAAGCCGGAGTTGACACCCGGTTCTTTAACCAAAAACGGCGAAAGCCCGGATAATTTGTCATCTAATAATCTGAAGATTCTTCGCTCGGATATTAATCCCATTGTCGTTAAACTGATGCCAAGCGTGTCAAATGCCTGTCCAATTGCTTGCCCGTGAAAATTACCGCCGGAAATAATATCATAATCTTTTGTCGCTTGATTATAAACAATGATTGGATTATCAGTAACCGAGTTCATTTCAATCTCGATTATCTCTTTTGCAAAATTTATTCCCTGTCTTACGGCACCGGCAACCTGCGGAATACAGCGCAAAGAATACGGGTCCTGGACTTTTAAAGCAGTGGTTTTATAACCGGTTAGTAATTTGTGCAGGTTTTTAGTGACTGTGAACTGGTCATTGTGCGGTTTAAGTTTCATAATCCTTAAGTCGAATTGGTCGGTTCTTCCCTGCATAGCAATAAATGACATTGTTGCCGCAAGGTCGGCAATCTTTGAGAGAAACTGCGACTTATGAATTACAAGTGCACCGATTGCAGTCATTACCTCGGTTCCATTGATTAGCGATAATCCTTCTTTGGGCTCTAATTCAATCGGTTTTATACCGGCTTTTTTTAATGCAGATAATGCATTGGTGATTCTACCTTGATAAAAGACCTGACCATAACCAAGAAGTGTGCGGGCAATAAATGCGAGTGGTGATAAATCACCAGATGCGCCAACCGAACCGGTTTCTGGCACGACCGGAATTACATCTTTATTAAGCATTGATAAAAAAGTGTTAATTAGTTGTACTCGAACTCCGGAATGTCCTTTAGCAAGCATATTTGCTCTTAAAAACATTGCAGCGCGGATGATTTCTTTACCGAAGCTTTCTCCAGAACCGACCGCGTGTGATAAGATAAGATTTTTCTGAAGTTGTTTTAGGTTATTTCGGCTGAGCAGGACATTTGCCAGAGCGCCAAAACCAGTAGTTACACCATAAACGGGTTTGTTCAAATCTTTTAACCGAATGACAAAATTATAAGCATTATTAATGGTTGAATGATTTTCTTTGGGTAAGTTTACTTTTTCATTTTCGCGGGCGACTTTGATAACAGTACTTGAATTGAGATTTTTCTCTGGAATATTTATCATTATATTATAGCATATTAAGATTTTTTAAAATGTCAACCCCGCACCAAATTTAAAGGTAGAATGCTTCACTTATCGAATTTAAAACCACAGGTGCACACGGATGAACACAGATTTTCTTTTGACTTATCAGTGTCTTACTGTGTTGCTATCACTATGCTTTGCGTCTATCCGTGATTAAGAACAATTGGCTAAAGAAAGATGGTAACCAAGAAGAATCTGAATAAATACGAGAAAACAATTTAAATTATAAATAAACCAAGAAGCTAAAAATAGACAATATTTTAT
>CAZXRM010000121.1:0-5133 GCA_964642595.1 uncultured bacterium | reverse complement strand
GCCTGAATCAACCGTGCTTGCTGGTGATAGAATCGAAATACAGCCAACATCGTTTATCCCTGAACTTATCACATTGGTTGTCGTTATATCATCAATATACCAACCCGGACGCACGACTGCATTATCACTGCCAAAGTGCCAGCAGATATAGAATTCTTGTCCAGATATAACCGGCAAATCATATGTAACTTCTGACCAAGTTGTCCCGACACCGGAAAAACAAGATTCACTTGGAATACCCGCATTTGAAGTATATCCAACTGCATTATAACCACCAACCGGTCTTATCAGATTCCAAGTATTACCGCTATCCGTTGAAATTTTCAAATTGCCACCGTCATAAGCACGTCCCGGATAATAACTGCTTTTTTCCATATCATACCATTGCCAAAATTTAAGTTGTGGGTTATCGCTGGCTGCATAAAATTCCGAACTTATCAATTTCCAATTTACATTATTAGAATAACTATCGCCTAAAACCGTTGCCCAAAGATTCGTTCCCGAATGAGCGCTGCTTGGTCCTAAAGATGGCGCTCCCCATTGCCAACCTGAAGATGACGAGAAATTACCATTGGAAGATTCAAAATTGTTTGCATAAGTTTCCCGACATATAACTGACCCATACGCCGTATCATTATTCGGATTTTCATCACTCGCTAATTGCGTATAACATTTTATCGAATACGTTCCAACAACCGCCGTCCAGCTTGGAAAATCAATTGTATCAATAAGTCCGGCATCAAGACTTATTGATGAAACTGTTTGAGAATAATTTGTCCCGACTTTAAAAGTTGCTGAAAAAGTTTGGCTATTTGTACCAAAATTTTTAATTATCGCTTGCGGAATTATTCCTTGTCCTTCGCAGGCAATGCCCGATGGCGCAAGTACTACCAAAACGCCGACATCACCAACCAGTGGTGGTTGCGAGGATAAGTTAATCTTGATATTAGGACGATAATAAGTTTGAGTTAAAGATGTTGGTTGATAGTTATCAAGTGATGCCTGCCTTGTGCGATAATAACTTGTTGATGTATATCGCCAATAGGGGTATCCGTAAATCCAATCTTGATATCCTTTAATAACCAAAATTTGAAGATTGTCAGTATTATTATATTCAAAAGGAGTTGATAAATTAATCTGCATCCAACCCGATATTGCATTATTGGTAAATGCGCCGCTGAACACCTGGGTATAACCAGTAAGCGAATATGTACCGCTTGCGAGAGTCGTTGACATCGTATGTTTCATATAAATCGTGACACTTTCGATTGCTGAGATATCCGAGCCAGAATCTTTATAATAGGCGATATTTGTAATACTGCCCGTGACTCCGATTTCCGATTGAAGATAAATCGCTTCATGGGTTGAGTAATTATAATAACGGTCCATCGGACCATAATATGAACTTGATGTCCCGGTGCCGATAATTACTTCTGAAATTGGAATAATATTTGTTATTTTCGTTTTACGGTCATTGGTCGCATTCATATCACCAGATAGAGATGTCCTAATTTTTATCGTGCATTTTTCTGCGATGGTTGGCGTCCACGATGAAAAAGAAATAATTGTATCTCTTGTTGCGGCTAAAGATATTGTCTGAGAATTATAATATCGAATAATTCCATTTGCTCCGACAATTGAACAAATAACCGAAAAATTTATCTGACTTGCTGCGCCATAATTTTTTACCCGTGCTTGTGGAATCAATGCGGTATTTAATGCACAAATGGTATCTGGTTTTATAATCGAATCAACACCAACATCATTAGCATATAAAACGCTGATTGAACCGCAAGCCGTATCATTCGCACGCCATTGGTCAGTACTTAAAGATGTGTATGCCTTTGTGGTATAACTGCCAAGCACCGATGTCCAAACTGGAAATTGTTTTGTTACCGTATCACCGGCATTCAATTTGACTTCGGAAATCGTCTGAGTATATATTGACCCGATTTTAAAAGTCACCGGGAAAGAATCTTTAACTGAACCATAGTTGATAATTTTCACTTTAGGATAAACACTTATACCGGATGCAATCGTTCCAACCGGTTCGATTATCGAATAGATGCTAACATCATGATTCAATCCGCCGGGTTGGATTGTAACATTCTTCTCATACGGAATGCAATTTCTCGCAGTTACAGTTACTGACATCAAACCGACCGGTGCGGATATTGAAAAAGATGCGACACCCGAACTATTAGTTGTGATATATTGATAAATAGTTGTATCCATCATCACACAAACCAACGCACCATATAAAGGAGTTGAACCAATTTTCACGGTTACATTATAAGTCTGTGGTCCGGTATAAATTATCGTATCATGAGTTACGGTCAATTGTTGCGGTGTTGTTGTCCAGCAATTAAGTTCCGGGTCACCGACCATGACCCATTCATTGTAACGAGATGAAGTCCAGTTTAACGGCGCTGTTGAATCAGCAAAAAACTTTGCCCGTTTAAGTGCTTTGCCAAGTTGATAAATATTTTCTTTAAAAATAGCGTTATAGATTCCATCCCCAACCAAACCTCGACAGCGTCCAAGTCCAGTACCGCTCGTTGCAATCATTGTGCCGCACGCTGCGACTCCTCCTTTCGGACTCTGTGGAGTACCGGCGAATAAAAATTCCGTACATTGATAATTTTCGCTGGTCAAATCATTGGTATGACAGGTTGCAGAAATTACTACCGGCATTTTAAATCCGTTATTACAACTATTGGGAACAACCGCGAAGGGATCGCCTGACAAAGTCCCCCAATGTGTTACTGCTTCTCCGCGATAAATAATATATCCTCTACCATCATTTATTGAACTGTATGCCTGGGCTAAAGTATTACCGCGCAATCTGGATAACGAATCAATCTGTATAAATCCGGCATTTTGCCAATGATTATAAACATATCGAACATCGTTCCAATAAACTGTATCCGGATGAGTTGAACCATCTTCATTAACGATACCCAATCCCTTTCGATACCAGTTCGGGTCAGTGACATAAGGTGTTCGTTCGAAGAATAGCGATTTTGCCACTGCGGTACTGCATGATTTCAAGCTATTGGAAGGAATCCGACTGACCGTAATTTCCATATGATAATCACCGCTCATATTAGCATAATAACCATCATATGCACCTGCGTCGGTTGAAATATAATTTGTACTACCCGCAATTAAAACATACTCTGGTGCTGGACTCCACGTGTTATACGCATTGACAATGTAATTTTTAATGCCTGAAATATCAGAACCGGTTGTTCCAATTTCACCGAGTGTTACTATTTTTGTTGGTACGCCTTTTTTATGTTTCCAATTGGCTAAAGGTTTAACCGCATAATAATAATTGCTGTCCGGAACTATAATAAGATATTTGGCACCTATACTATAACTTAAACCTATGCAACATAAAAACAACAACAATATTTTCTTCATTTAATTTCCCCATTTTCCTAAAATCATTGTTTTATAATTTTCCCAATTCTTTCATTTTTTACATAAAACAGATAAATGCCACAAGCAAGATTTTTCAAATTTACTCTAATCTTCGAATCTTGTAATCTTACAATCTTTGAATCAATCGCCCTGCCCTGAACATCATATATTCTTAAATCCTGTAATAACTCAAACGACTTATTTAAATCTATCTCAACCCAATCATAACAGGGATTAGGTATTATTTTAATCTTCTTGTCATTTGAACCCTGAACTTTTGAACTTTTAAACCCTACCTCTTCTTCGCATCCCGCATTTGCGATTCTTATCGTACCTTCGTACGGTCGGTAATTTTGTGCAGTAACCGTGATATTCATAATGCCGGTATCGAGTAACGAAACGGGTAAAGTTAAAACACCATTACTTCCGGTTAAGCCGGTATAATAAACAGTTGTATCTTTCATTAAGCAAACCAGCGCATTAGCAATTGGGCTACCATTTCTGGTAACAGTCACTGTAATATTTGAAATGTTTTGCGGTACAACTGAATCATAAACAACTGTCATTGTTTTAGGTGTTATAGTCCAAAGATTCAATTCCGGGTCGCCTAACAAATTCCATTCCCGATAAAAAGTACTGGTATAATAAGGCGGTCGGATTGAATCAATCAGAAACTTTGCTCTTTTTACCGCATCGCCCAATTTATAATTATTTTCGGTAAAAACTGTCTTGAAAAAATTTATAGTAACAACGCCTCTTAATTCAGCAATGCCCGGACCTGAAGTTGAGTTGGTTGTCCCAAAAAATCCGACTGCGCCTTGCGGAGTTAAAGTATTACCAACTTTAAGAAAAGTCTCGCCCAGATAAGAACCGCCGGTAGCAGCGAGATTGATAGTTGCGCAGGTACCCGAGATTATAATTGGCAATTTGAAACCATTATTAGTCCGACTCGGCACAATTGCAAACGGTGCCCACCAGTTTGCCACGCCCTGCCCTCTGAAAACAACAAATGCCCGGCCGTCGGTAATCGCGGCTTCGACTTGCTGTGCCGAATCACCATTTAATCGTGTGAACGAATCAATCTTAATATATCCGGCAGCCTGCCATAAATTCCAGATATAATGCATATTATTCCAGTAAACCGAATCTGAACTCGCGACATCTTCTCTAATTATACCGGTTCCCTTTTTATACCAGAGTGTATCGGCAAGATACGGTGTTTTTTCATAACTAAGACTTTTAGCAACCATCACACTACATTGAGTTGCTGTACTGCACGGCATTCTGCCAATTGCAATTTCCTGCACATAATTTCCGCTCATATTGGCAAAAAAATCATCGTACATATTATTATCACTGCGGATAAAGTTACCATTACCGACCAGAAGCACATATTCCGGTCTGGGGTTCCAGGTATTATAAGCATTGATAATATAATTCTTGATTTTCAGCAAAGATTCGGGTGCCGCATTAAAATCAGAGAGTTTGACGACTTTTGATTTCACTCCTTTTTTGGTTTTCCATTGGGCTAATGGTTGGATTGCATCATAAAAATTATTATGTGTGATAACCAGGTATTTAGCGCCGCTTTGACTGAAGCAAAAATTCAATAAAAAAAGCAAAAAAATTGTTATTCTCTTTATTAATTTATCTGACAAATTAGTTATCAAATACCTTTCAATAGTTAAATTATGTCTATTATAAAAT
>CAZXRM010000120.1:0-5162 GCA_964642595.1 uncultured bacterium | reverse complement strand
ATAATAATGGAAGTTGATAAAAATAAAAGATATACCTGGACCAATAAAGCCGGTTATGATTTTTTCGGTAAGGATGTTATTGGTAAACCGGCATCATATTATTTTGTCGGTAGGCAGCAAATCTATAAAGAAGTCGAATCTCTTTTTAAGGGTGATGAGAGTATTATTTATGTCGAAAGCTGGCAAAGACGCAAAGACGGACAAAACCGGCTTTTGGCTTGGTGGTGTAAAACACTTAAAGACAAACAAGGCAAAGTCATTGGAGCACTTTCTACAGCCCGCGATATCACCGAAGGTAAAAAAGTCGAACAGGCTCTATTTGAAAGCGATGCGCGGTTCCGGCAGTTCTCAGAGAATATTGACCAGGTATTCTGGCTTACCGATTGGAAAAATAATAAACTGCTGTATGTTAATCCCGCTTATGAGAAACTATATGACCGTTCCTGTCAAACATCCTACAAGAACCGATTAGATTGGTATAATGCTGTTCATCCGGATGACCGACCACGGGTAAAAGAAGCGTTTGATTATAGTGCCCGGTATGGTAAATATGCAGAAATCGAATATCGAGTCGTACATCACGATGGAAAAATCCGATGGATTCTTGACCGAAGTTATCCGATTCGCGATAATCAGGGAAAGATTGTTCAGTTTGCAAGTATTGCAGAAGATATTACAAACAGCAAACTTGCTCAAGAAGCATTGCGCCAGAGTGAGGAAAAATACCGTAGCCTGGTGAAAAATATCAATATCGGCATTTATCGGACAACCGCGGATGCTCAAGGTAAGTTTATTGAAATAAACCCAGCTGCAGTTAAAATACTTGGTTATTCATCAGTTGATGAATTTAGAAACCGAAAAATAATTGATTTTTATGTAAATCTCAAAGAACGGCTGGACAGTTTAAAGAAACTTAAGAAATTCGGTTATGTCAAAAACAACGAACTGCAAGTAAAAAGAAAAGATGGACGCGTCATTATCGTATCAGAAACGGCAATTGCTCATCGAAATCATAAAGGAAAAATCGACTGGTTTGATGGAGTTCTTGAAGATATAACTCGACGCAAAAACATAACTTATGCTTTACAGGACAGTGAGCGAAAATACCGGACATTATTTAAAGTTGCTCCTTATGCGATTACCGCGCACGATGGTCAAAAATTCATTTTTGCCAATCCAACCACACTAAAATTGTTGGGGGCAAAATCAGAAAAAGAATTTATTGGCAAACAAATTTGGGACATCGTTCATCCTGATTCTCTGAAATTAGTACAGGAAAGAATCGCGCGGATGATGAAAACCGGTAAACCCGAACCACCCGCCGTCGAAAAATTCATCGGACTTGATGGCACTGTCATCGAAGCCGAACTTTATGCCAAACCGTTTGTATATCACAATAAACCAGCGATAATGATTACTGCTCTTGATGTTACCGAACGCAGAAAAATCGAAGCAGAACAAAAAAGAATATCCGAACAAACCATTAAATTTCAAAACGTTCTTCTAAAATTAGGTAAAACAAATATTATTAATATTGACCAGGCAATTAGAAAAATAATTAACGTTGACGCCAATACTCTGAATGTTGAGCGCGTGAGTTTTTGGTTGTTTCAAAAAAATAATACCGAACTTACCTGTTACAATCTTTTTTTGAAAAGTAAAAATACTTATGAAAATGGACAAATACTAAAAACTTCAACATTTCCTAATTACGTCCACGCCTTGGAAAAAGGAAGATTGATTGCTTCCAATGATGCTCAACACGACCCAAGAACCAAAGAATTCACCAAACGGTACTTAAGACCATATGGCATAACTTCGCTGTTGGATGTTCCGGTTCGGTTACACGGCAAAATCATTGGGGTTGTCTGTCACGAACATTTAGGACCAATGAGAAACTGGACGACCGAAGAACAAAATTTTGCTGCATCCATCGCAGATTTTGTTTCGCTGTCAATCGAAACTGCCGAACACAAAACAACCGAAATATCTTTAAAAGATAGTGAGAAAAAATACCGCGGTCTAGTTCACAATGTAAATACCGGTATCTATCGGACGACCCCACAAGGTAAAATCATCGAAGCCAATCCGATGTTTGCACACATTTCCGGATACAATTCTACCCAGTCACTTCTTAAGTTACCTATTATCAAATTGTATCAAAATCCCAATGACCGAAAATTGTTTTTACAAAAAATGATTCGGGATGGTCAGGTGAAAAATTACGAAATAATCCAGAGAAAAAAAGATGGTTCATTAATCAACGTCTCAATAACGGCGCGTGCGCACCATAATGATAAAGGTCAAATTGATTGGTATGACGGTGTCGTCGAGGATATAACCGAACGTAAAAAAGTCCAGGATGCTCTTAAAGAAAGCGAAGAACGATACCGGACGGTCTTTGAAACAGCTAATGATGGTATTTTAGTTATTTCACCATCTGGTGTGGTTTTGTCTGCAAATCAACAAGCATTTAAAATAAGCGGACTTTCCGAAAAAGCGATCGGCTTAAATATTGCTAAATCAGGCGTACTTCCACCTCATAGCCTTGAAATCATACAAAAAAATATGAAAGCAAGATTATCTGGAAAAGATATAACACCATATGAAATAGAGATTTATCCGAAAAATAAAAACTCGAAAATAATTGTTGAAATAAGCGCTTCTTTATTACGAGACACCTCAGGAAAAGTCATTGCTGATTTGGCAATTCTACGCGATGTCACCGAGCGCAAGCAATATGAAATTGAACTCAAAAAAGCCAAAGAAGCTGCCGAAGCTGCCAATAAAGCAAAAACAGCATTCCTGCATAATATGAGCCACGAACTCCGAACCCCGCTGACCTCAATTATTGGTTTTACCGATGTACTAATGGACAACGAAACCGACCTGGATAATAAAGAAATGCTTAGTATCGTTAAGAATTCTGGTAACCATTTACTAAAGATTATCAATAACCTTTTAGATTTATCCAAAATTGAAGCCGGCCGCATCAAAGTTGAGAATTCTCTGTGCGATTCGAAAGATTTAGTCAAAGAACTGCAACAAAGATACAAACTAATCGCTTATGAAAAAGGTATTAAATATCGAGTAATTATAAAAAAGAACTTACCAAAATTTTTGATAACCGACTGCACAAAAATCAACCAGATTGTATCGAATTTACTGGATAATGCCTTTAAGTTTACTGAACAAGGAACGGTTGACCTGTGCCTTGGATTGAATAAACCAATCCGAAACAAAAAAAGCATATTGGAAATTCAGGTAAAAGATACCGGCATCGGTATTCCGAAAGACCGAATCGAGCATATCTTTGATAAATTTGAACAGGGAGAATATTATATTTCTAAAAAATATGGTGGGGCAGGACTCGGATTGCCAATTATTAAACAGCTAACCGAACTTATGCAAGGAACGATTTCAGTGAAAAGCAAACTGGCCCAGGGAACAAAATTCACAGTCCTACTGCCAATCGAAATTCCCGATAAAAAACAAGAGGTGAATAATGTTATTTAATACATCCAAAAAGAATAATTATAATGTTATCTTAGCCGAAGATAACCCGGACCATCAGAAATTAGTTAAAGTATTACTCGCAAAAACAAATATCAATCTTGATATTGTTAATAATGGTAAAGAGCTACTCGAGATGTTAGGGCTGAAAAAATATGATTTAGTATTGATGGATATACAGATGCCAATAATGGACGGTTATACCGCTACACAAAAAATTCGGCAAAATCCAAAGTATCAAGATATACTTATAATTGGACTTACAGCGTATGCAATGGATGGTGATGCGACAATCGCTATAAAAAAAGGTATGAACGACTACATCACAAAACCAATCAACCGAGAAGATTTATTAAATACAATCGGAAGATATTTAAAAATAAAAAAATAAGATTCTATATCTCATTTAATCTCTTACATAAAATTTCTTGATAAATTATCTGACTTGGCTATTATTGGCAATTAAAATTTTTGCCTTTTTTGATAGTTCTAAAATACCTTTACCTGTCGAATCTAAAAACAAATCAATCAGCATAATTTCAGTCGGTGATATCTTCATTCACCAGAGTGTGCTCGATGCGGTATATAATAAAAACGAAAAGTGTTATGATTTTAATTCGTGTTTTGATAAGGTTGACTCGATATTGCAGAGCGCAGATATCGCGACTAATTGGTTTGGCGGTGTGCTCGATTCATCTGGTCCATTTTATGGTTATCCGTCATTCAAAACTCCAGAAGCGCTCGCTTCCGCTATGAAAAATGTTGGGTTTGATATTGCTTTTCGCACTAATCATACAATGGATTATGGTGAAAAAGGTCTCCGAACCACAACTCATATCCTGAAAAAATATAATATCGAACAAGTCGGTGTTTATATCACTGAAACCGAAAGTAAAAATATTTATGTCTATGAAAAGGATAATCTGAAAATATCATTTCTTAGTTATACCTATGGAATGAACGATATTCCAGTACCAAAACTCTGGATGGTAAATTTCATTGATACCGTGAAAATTAAAGATGATATCCAGCGGGCAAAATCAATATCAGACTTTATTATTGTCGCACTCCATTTCGGTATCGAATATCAAAGATATCCGAATTCGGAACAAAAGAAAATAATCAGAACAATTGCCGACGCCGGTGCAAATTTAATAATCGGTTCACATCCGCATGTTATCCAACCGGTCGAGATAGTAAATAATAAAATATATGCTGCATATTCGCTTGGTAATTTTTTCTGCGGTCAGCGAATGCAATATTGTGATGCCGGAGTTATGTTAAAATATACAATTACTAAAGATAAAGATAGTATTTATTTAAAACAAATAAGCTATATACCAACATGGAATGCTAAATACCAACAGGCGGATAATTATAAATTCAAAATATTGCCAATATTGAAAACTGCTGAAATTACAAAACAGCAATATCAATTTTTGTCTGATGAAAATATCGAACGGATGAAACAAGTATATCAAGAAACATTCGAACATCTCAATAAACCAGAAATCAATTTCACTTGCGAATAATTTCCCATTAAGGACTATTCATTTCTTGACATCTTTATTTTCTAAGGTTATATTAATATACTGAATTTTCGGGGAGTAGCGCAGCCCGGTTAGCGCACCACGCTTGGGACGTGGGGG
>CAZXRM010000119.1:0-5183 GCA_964642595.1 uncultured bacterium | reverse complement strand
GAAAGTTTTCGAATGATTCGTCTTCGTAAATATAAATCATATCTAAAGAATAATTACAAACAACTAAAAGTCAATAAAGATATTTACTCTGTTATTATAAACTTATGAGTAAAATTATCAACTTGTATAAAATAAATTCCACTTTTTATTCCATCCAGTGGAATTCGAACTGATTTGTCATTCTGAGTAGAGCAAAGAATCTCTCTAACTATTTTTCCTGATATATCGAATACCTTTACACGGTCCGTGGAATATGGATAGCGGATAGTTAAAAATGTTCTTGCTGGATTTGGGTACACTTCAAGTGAAGAGCGGAGCGCGGACAGCGAATTGCGGTTTTCTTCAATCCCGCTGCCGGTTGGATTTCGCTTGTAATAAATTTCCCAATTACCGTCACGATTATCATTCCAAATAAGATGAACCTTAGTACCAGCAACCGCAATCGAAGGTCCTTCCTGTTGCCAAAGGTCATTAAGCACTGTATCATTGGACCAGGTTTGACCAATATCGTGTGAATAGCGATAGCCAATATGCCATTGCTGATTGAAACGATAATCTCGCCAGGCAACGTGGACATTTCTGCCAATTGCAGCAATCGTCTGGTAATCAGCGCTAAAACCATTGGATAAATTTTTCTCGAGTTGCCAGTTGACACCATTATCTTGTGATGAACGATAGAATATTTGTACTGTATCAGTACGCACATCGGTCCAAACAACATAAATATAACTTCCACTTACCGCAAGACACGGCTGGTGTTGATTAACTGTATCGTTAGTAATAAATTGTTCGGGTTCCCAGGATGTTCCATTATTGATTGAACGTAGATACATTACTCTTGCACCATAATCCGGACCACGTTGCCAGACCAGATGAATATAATTACCAAATGCGGCGATTGATGGGTCTCTATCTATAATGTTAGCCGCAGTGTTGGTTAATCGTTGTACGGTGCTCCAGTTTGCTCCATAGTCAGATGAACGTTGAAAATAAATTTCACTGTTCATATTACCACTGGGATTATGAGTCCAAGTTAGATACACATTATTTCCATTAACTGCAAGGCAAGGACTATCAACATTATGAATTCCAGGATTTACAATTACTGCTGGCGATGTCCAGGTAATACCAGCATTAACAGAACGGCAATATATCAGTTTATTTTCCCATCTTGACACCCAAACAACATGCACGAATGAACCAGATGCGGTTAAAGTGTAATAAAGAAGACTACAGGTATCCTGCGGACCAAGCATGACTGGTGTACTCCAGCTCGCTCCACCATCATAAGAATGAGTATAATAGATAAACGAAGGACCATATTCGTATTCCATAAATACTGCATGCACTGTATCACCGGATGCCGAAACATTCCAGGCATTATTACTGGCTAAAAATGTACTGGTTGGAGTATTGGTTAAACGCTGGTCTGCTTCCCATTGAGCGAATATTGATGAGTAAATAAGAACACTTGCTACCAAAAACATTTTCCATTGCTTCATAAATTACCCCCTTTAAATTTATTTAAACATTTTATCAAATCTTCTGACACATTCCATTGCTGATTCTTTAGGTCGGACTTCAAAAATATAATTACAATCAGAATCCTGCAAGAATTTGAAGTACGACATAAAATCAATGTTACCTTCACCGATTATATTATGCTGGTCCCATTCACCGTTATTGTCGTGGACATGGACATTTTTGATATACCGGCGATGGTTATAAAAGAAATTGTATTCCCGTTTGCGCTCTTCACCCTGAAAACGATTGATATGACCGATATCAAGCGTCAAACAAAATCGTCCGCCAAGTATTGTCGGTGTCATTTCAAACATAAACGGATAGCGAAAACCACCGACATTTTCCAGACAGAGAAAAACATTAGATGGTATATTTTTCTTGATAGCAGTGAGTGCATCATAGATTAAATTGTAGAAATAATCGGGGAATACTTCATAAGTTCTTTTTTTCTGGGCAGTCATACCAAAATTCATATCTGTGCCTAAATGAAATGTAATCCGTTTTGCCCCGATTTCCGAAGCGTGTTGCATGGTTTTAGTTAATGATTTAACAACAAACTGCTGGGCATCTTTACCTGGGATAAAAAAAGAAAGTCCTTCAATTGCGTGAAACTGTAGGGCGATTTTATGTTTTTTTAGAAAGGTGGCAATTTCTCGGCGTGCGTTACGATTGGCAAGCTGCTCGGTAAATTTCACATTATTGAGATTAAGTTCCAGTACTTTTAATTTGTTATCCAAACCGAACGTTAAAGCATCAATGATATCATTGAAATCAAAAAGAATCTGGATACCAAGGTGTTTTCTGATATTATTAATTAAATTCATAGTCTAAACATTATAAAGCAGATTAGCAAAGTGTCAATTTATTAAAGAAGAAAACAATTATGAGACCACGAAAGCGCGAAAATAACAAACAAAGAATTAATAATATAATTTGACACTGTCAAATATTTATTTTATAATATAAGATAATTGATAAAATAGGAGAAAAAATGAAGTTAAATAAGATAGTGTTAATTGGAATTATTTTACTGGTCTGTCTGTCTTTGGCACAGGCAAAAACAATGATTGTGAGAGTTTATGCAAAAGACTATCAGCAATTGCGAAGAAACATTGATTTCAAATACACAAGCATTGAAATTGCCGGTGTTAAGCCGAATGAATCTTATGATTTAATTGTTACGCCTGAAGATTATCCGGTGATTATTGGTTCTGGTTTGAGAAGTGAAATAGTTGTTAATGATTTGGAACAGCAAAAATTGCAAGCATTGAGATATAACCGCTATTTGAGTTTGGATTCAATAAATATCTATCTTCGAAATTTTGCGAATAATTATCCTTCAATTTGCGTGCTTGATAGTCTAGGTTTATCTTACGAGAATCGGCAGATGTACGGAGTAAAAATATCGGATAATCCGTCAGTTTCTGAACCGGTAGAACCGGGCGTTTTTATCTGTGGTTTGCATCATGCAAGAGAATGGGCAACGATTGTGACATGCTTGTCAGTTGCGGATAGTTTTCTGCGCGCTTACGCGACTGCTCCGGAAATACAGGATTTAATAAATAACCATGAAATCTGGATATTCCCGGTAATTAATCCGGACGGTTATTATTATGATTATCCGGGACAACTTTCCTGGCGCAAGAATCGTCAACCATTTGGCGGTTCAATTGGTACAGACTTAAACCGAAATTATAACGGCGCGTGCAACGGCGACCGGTTTGGATTGTGGGGTGCTTTAACACCGGATGCCTCGAGTTCGCATAATCCTTCAAATCTAACATTTATGGGTGCTTTCGGTATGTCAAGTCCGGAAATCACCAATGTCCGAAAATTCTTTATGACACATAATATTAATGTTTCCTTGTCATTTCACTCTTATTCAGAACTAGTGTTATGGCCATGGGGATATCAGGCAATTCCAACGCCGGATAACGCAATTTATGTAAGAGTCGGCACAAGAATGGCAAATATGATACAAAAAATCAGCGGCGGAACTTATACACCAGAACAAAGCACAACACTTTATCCAGTATCGAGCGGTTGCGATGATTGGATTTATGGCTGGAATCGGGCTTTAAATGGTGTGCCGTGTCTGGCATTTACAAATGAAATTGGCACTTCTTTTTATCAATCAACATCCAACTTAGACCAAATCTGGCGACAAAATTATAAGGCAGTATATCATCTGGCAACATTTTCCGACAGTGTCCGAATCCTGATGAAAGGGATGGTTCCACCGCCTTCGATTACTGTGCCCGAAACAAGTGCAACTGGTGATTTTGCAATTGCCTGGCAACCCAAAAACCCGCAGTTTAATACACCGAATATGTGGGAAGTACAGGAATTGAAAGATTACAGTATTGGTATAGATAGTTTAGAAAGCGTGACTTCTTTATGGGCAATACAAGGTTTTCAATACAGCACGAGAAGAGCGCACTCAGGCACACACAGTTTTTATTCGGACTCAGCAAATAATATTTCTAATTATGTCCGTACCACTTATCCTTATTTAGTAAATTCAGGTGATTCATTGAGTTTTTGGTGCTGGTATAATCTGGAAAAGAATTATGATGTGGCGGTCGCGGAAGTTTCATTTGATACAAGAGAATGGTTTCAATTGGGCGCGCGTTTGACTGATACGGCAATGAGCTGGCGGCGCAAAGCATATTCTTTGGAACCGTATGCAGGAAAATCGGTGTACATTCAGTTTCGGGTAATGACGGATGACATTACTTTGAAAAACGGATTTTATATTGATGATATTTATCCAGTGCCGATGTTTGCTAATTCACGGATTATATCTTCGAGCATAACCGATACTTTCTGTGATGTTTCGGTTTCTGCACTTGGTGATTATTGGTATCGGGTAAAAGGTTCTAATACTGCTTATGGATGGGGAGAGTATAGCATTTTAAAAGGCGTGACGGTTCTATCGAGTGCGGTGTCTGAGGCAAACCAGTTCGTACGAGAGAAAATTTCATATCAGATAACACCAAACCTCTTTACTAATTGGACTATGATTAAGTACAGTATGCCATCAAAAAGCAGAGTTTATCTAAAAGTTTTTGATGTGCAAGGACATTGTCAGGATGAAATAATAAATACTGTTCAACAACCAGGCAATTATCAAATAGTCTGGAATGGGAAAAACAATAACGGAATGAAATTACCGGCAGGAGTATATTTTATTGCTTTGAACGTTAATAACGCGCAAATCACGAAACAAGTATTACTATTAAAATAACTAATAGCTTAAAAAGAAAAAGGGCTGAGATAAACTCAGCCCTTTTTAGTTATGTTTTATTATCTTGTGTAAATCAGCTTTTTCGTGTAGTTATCGTTGGCCGTTTTGAGCGTGTAGAAATAGATTCCTTCTGCGACTTTGCGGTTGTTGTCATCGGTTCCATTCCAATTGTAATTGTAAACTCCTTGGTCTAAATAAGCATTGATTAGTGTCTTTATTAATCGACCCGATGCATCATAGATGGAAAGAGTTGCTTTGCTGGGTTCAGCAAGCGTGAAGGATATTTGTGCTATGCCGTTCAGAACCGGATTTGGTTTTGGTGCGTTAAGAGTTGTGACTGTCGGCAGTTTATTCGGTTTTTCTTCTTCGACACCGGTGCTTGCCAATCGAATATAGTCAATATACATATTAT
>CAZXRM010000118.1:0-5235 GCA_964642595.1 uncultured bacterium | reverse complement strand
GTTCGGGATTCTTTGAATGCCGGTTATGGACTGGTGCATCTGGTCGGACATGGTGATGATGTCGGAGTTTATATATTATCAACACCTCAGTATTATTATACTGACCCGGCAACTCAAACCAATACCAATAAACTGGCAATAGTCAATTCGATTGCCTGTTATCCGGGTAATTTTGAATATAATGACTGCCTGGCAGAAAAGATGATGTCGGCGCAGGGAAGTGCGGTTGCGGTAATGATGTGTTCAAGATACGGTTGGGGCACACCACCTTCGCTCGGACCTTCAGAACAACTTGATATGAGTTTCTTTGAGTATTTCTTTATCTGGGATTCGAGCATGCTTGGCAATTTATTCAGCACTTCCAAAGATGTGAACAGTTATATGGCACAAGACCAACAGGTTTGGCGCTGGTGCATTTTTGAACTGAATCTTTTTGGCGACCCGATTATGCCGGTTTGGAGCAATGCACCGTCGACCATCACAGTTTCTTATCCACCGCTAATTCAAACTGGTCCGCAGAATTTACAAATAACAGTTACACGTTCAGGTTTGCCGGTGAGCGGTGCTTTGGTTGGACTTTACAAATCAGGTGAAGTGTATGCACGGGGAAAAACCAATGGGTTGGGCGTTGCAAATATTTTAATTAACGCGACGACACCGGGTTTAATGTACATTACCACAACTGGTGAAAATTGTTATCCGAAAGAAGACAGCATTGTCATTACTCAAGGCAGTACGGCACCGTATATTGTTTTGCAAAGCATCAGTAACACGCAGGTCAATCCCAATACAACAGTTAATTTTAATGCGACCATCAGTAATATCGGCACTGCATCAGCAACAAATACAATTGGTAAAATCAGAACGAACAGCACATATATCACATTGATTGATTCGATTTCTAATTATGGCACGGTCGGCGCCGGTACTCAGGCAAGCGGTGATGGATTAAGTTATTTTGTCGCATCAAACACACCAGCCGGAACCCAAATTCCATTAACTTTGGCGATTTCAGCAGACCAGGGAAACTGGGATTATAATTTCAATGTTTCCTGCGGGCAGCCATTACCACCCGGTCAAGTTGTAGCAAATCACGACACCGGTTATTGCGTTTTAACGGTTAGCGCATTGGGTGGGATTGGTTATAATGTACCGTCGGAAAAACTTGGCTCGGGTTTCCGCTATCCTAAAACCGCAGTGAGTTCTTTGTATTATGGTTCAATGCTTGCCGGTAATTCGTCGGATTATATTGTTGATAGGTTTTATGGCCAGCCAGCAACATCATTGAATCAGGACTGGACAATTGTCGAGAGTCTGCAATTTATCACACCGCCGAGTTTTGGACACCAGCATTTGCGGTGTAAGTATATTGACGGCGGACATTCGACACCCAAAGGTTTAAAAGTAACGCAAAACAGTTATTCAGTTTCGGACAGTAGGTACGATGATTTTGTTGTGCTGGTTTATGATTATGAGAATACCGGGTCGAATTTGATTGACAATCTTTATTCAGGAATAATTTCCGACTTTGATATTCCGCCGGACAGTTCTAATATTGATGTTGCGGGCAGTGATGCTGCCAGAAGATTGGTTTATATGCGGCGGGCAGCAAGCCAGAATCAGACAGTCGGCGTGAAACTTTTATATCCGACGACAGCAGCAAATTTATCGGCAGTTGACCACGATATCTATGTTTATCCGACCACGGCAATGACCGAATTGATGAAATATCAGTTTTTGAATGGCACAATCAGTCTTGCCCAGTCCAACCGCACTTATGACTGGTCGGTCGCAATTTCAGCCGGTCCATTTAACTTAGCCCCGTCGCAAATCTATCGGGTTGCTTATGCTTATGTCGGTGGAAGCAGTGAAGCAGATATGTTTGCCAATGCTGATTCGGCACAGGTCTGGTACAACCGATTGCTGGCAAGCATCGAAGAGGAGAACGATAATATCGTGCCGAAGAATTCACCGGCAATTGATTTATCAATCTTCCCGAATCCGAGTATATCATCAGCGCGAATATCATACAATATTTTAATGCCCGGACACATTTCAATCGGATTGTATGATATCAGCGGCCAGCTGGTCAGAACCATGTTTAGTGATGAAGTTACAAAAACCAGTGGTCGAATCGAAATTCCGACAAAGGACTTGTCAAACGGCGTTTATTTTGTTAAACTTGCTGTTGGAAAACAGAATGTGACTAAGAAATTGATGATATTAAAATAGAATGATATTGAAGACCAAAAGATTATTGAGCGGGCTTTTTGTGTGCAGTCTTTTGGTCTTCTCTTTTTGTTATGGAGAAGAATTATTAATTACGGCTCCGCAAACTATAAAAATTTATGACACGCCGAATGACGGTGGAAAAAGTATAACACTGGCATGGGATTTAATTGTCGCGGATGAAATTCCTGAATCCGGATTTCTTAGATATGATATTTTCAGGGCAGAAAATGACACTGGTCCTTTTGAAAATGTTGGATTTGCTCTTCGTAATTCGAGCAGTTATAATGACCAGTCTGTTTTGGATAATACTAAATATTATTATTATATTCAGACGACATTTTCCGATACCTTTGCTCAATCGAGTGTGATTGGACCGGCTATATCAAAAGCGCAATGGTTTAATACTGCCCGCATCAATGTTTTAGTTCTGACTTTCATAATTTGCTTTCTCGTATTATGGTATATCGAGCGGGCAAAAAAGGGTCAGAAATTATTCGTACGCCGGATTGCCGGATTAGATGCGATTGATGATGCAGTGGGACGGGCAACTGAAATGGGCAGACCGATTCTTTTTAGTTTCGGTTTAAGTTACATAACGGATATTGTGGCAATCGCTGCACTTTCGATATTGGGTAAAATTGCCAAGAAATCGGCTGAATACCAAACCAGACTTTTAGTTCCGAATTATGACCCGATTGTGATGACTGCAGCACAAGAGACAGTAAAACAGTCTTACACTGAAGCCGGACGACCGGATTTATATAATGAAAACAATCTGCCGTTTTTGACGACTGACCAGTTTGGTTATGCGGCAGGGGTTGACGGAATAATGCTTAGAGAAAAACCAGGCGCGGTTTTCTGGCAGGGATATTTTTATGCCGAATCTCTGATTATGTCTGAAACCGGACATTCAATCGGTGCAATCCAGATTGCCGGCACAACCGCAATCACCCAATTGCCGTTTTTTATCGCGTCCTGTGACTATACTTTAATTGGCGAAGAGATGTTTGCAGCATCGTGTTATTTAAAACCTGACCCGCAGATGCTGGGCAGTTTAAAAGGCGAAGATAAAGCAAAAGCAATTATTATGATTGTTTTGGGAGTAATTGCAATTATCGGCACGCTCGGAGTTATTTTTCACAAACCTTTGCCATTTATTAATAATGCATTTAATAATTTACAGAACTGGTTCACGGCAAAATAATTTAGATTATGAAACCACGAATTTCACGGATTAGACTGATTACAGAAATAAAAAAACAAAATCCGTGGAAATCGGTTAAATCGGTGGTTAAAAACATATGAGAAATCAGATACCATTGATAGTTGTTTTTGCGACTGGTCTCTTGATTATTATAACTTTCTTTATTCCGCACGAACCGTTTGGTGGGCTTGAGCAGAGATTTTTAATCTGGTACTCGATTGTTGCCGGTTTTACAATGCTGCTTGGTCTAGATAGTCTTATTCGTTATCATATGGTGAGAATTCGTGATAAAGTAAGCGGCTGGAGTTTTAGTATTGTACTGCTTTTCGGATTATTCTTGACGCTGGGTCTGGGATTTTATACGTGGGCAAAATTTCAAAGCCCGTTTACGTTGGGCTCGCCGTTTATGTATCTTTATACTTATGTGATAATTCCTTTGCAGGCAACGATGTTTGCTTTATTAGCATTTTTTATTGCATCGGCTGCTTACCGTGCTTTTCGAGCACGAACAACTGAAGCAACATTATTATTAGTTGCGGCCGCACTGGTTATGCTGGGACGAGTTCCTTTAGGCGGTTGGTTATGGCATAAAATAGTTGATTTGATTGATTTAATTCCCGGGACACACCTGGCAGGATTAAAGAATTTAGAAATTTTTGCAAAGATTAACGATTGGATTATGGATATACCGCAGACCGCAGCGAAAAGAGGCATATATATCGGAATAGTTTTAGGCGGTATTGCAATGTCAATCAGAATTATTTTAGGAATCGAAAGGTCATATACATCGGGCTCATGAAAAAAATAATTGATTACAACGATAAAAGAACGATTACAACGATTATCGCTGTAATCGTAATAAATCGCTGGGATTGCTTATAATGAAATTTTGGCAGAGATTAGGTGAGTTAGACCGCCGGATTATCTATGCGATTATCGGACTGGCAGTGATTATTCCTTTGGTCTTAAAGATTACGATGCCGATTCGAGTTTCCGAGACAGTGCGTAATGCTTATGAATCAATCGAGCGGCTGCCGGCTGGTTCGATTGTGATGATTTCAATTGATTATGACGCATCATCCGAACCAGAACTGCAGCCGATGTTGATTGCAGTATTAAGACACTGTTTCAAAAAAGATTTAAAAGTCATTCTTTTAGGTCATTGGGCATTAGGTCTGCCTTTAGGTGAGATTGCTTTGAACCGGGTATCGGCTGAATATAATAAGAAATACGGCGAGGATTATATTAATTTAGGTTATCGTCCGGGATATTCGGCTTTGATGGTTGGCATCGGTCGAGAAATAAGGGATTTCTTTTCAGCCGATTATCGGAATGTGCCGATTGACAGTTTTCCGTTTATGCGCAATGTGCATAATTATAATCAGATTGCAATGTTAGTCGGACTGGAAGCCGGTGCGACCGGTGATGCCTGGGTTCAGTTTGCCGGAGCAAGATTCGGACAAAAGATGTTTTTAGGCGCGACCGGTGTCACGGCACCTGACCTTTATCCATATTTACAAGCCGGTCAGATAACCGGACTTATTGCTGGTTTACAAGGTGCAGCCGAATACGAGACTTTGATTAACGAAAAAGGAACCGGTACTCTGGGTATGCCAACTCAATCAGTCGTGCACGGATTGATTATACTATTTATCCTATTGGGGAATATAAGTTATTTTGTGTTAAGAAAGAAAAAATGAGTATAACGCAAAGTTCAGAACTCAAAACTCAAAACCACAACTCAAAATGTAAAACTGAATTAAGATACCGATGTTATTATTTCTCAATAGATATTATTA
>CAZXRM010000117.1:3834-5243 GCA_964642595.1 uncultured bacterium | reverse complement strand
CGAATCATTCGAAAACTTTCTACCATTAGTACATCTACGACCTGTATTTGACTTATATTGCGGGCGATTAACTTTGTATGAAAAAGTAAGAAAATTATACCCAAGGCAAGAAATCCGCTTTTTAGTCCGTCCTCTACTCGAAGACTTAACCAAGGAAAAATATCCTGAAATAAAAGTAAATGAAATTAACAAATCAAACAAAACATCTTTATTTATCTCTGCCCGCGCTATTTTAAAACAAAAAATTTCTCTTGCAGGTCCTGAACAAGTGTTTATTAACAAAGAAGATGAACTTATCGGCTTCAGAGTCCAAAATAAAAGAATCAACCAACTACCAACATCTACAAAAACTATTTTTAGCTTGAACCTTCCTAAAAAACAAGTAAAAGCAATCAGCATAAAATATCTCTGGGATTTAGTAGAATTAAATTCCAAAGAATTAATTGCTGATTTCCCCAAACCTGCTAATTATGGCAAAGTTAGCACCAAAGCAGTGATAATTGGTAATAATAAAAATCTTTATGTCGGTAAAAATGCAGAAATCGAATCGACCGCAGTAATTGATTTGCGTTCTGACCCAGTCTACATTGATGATGACGCTAAAATACTCGCCTTATCTAAAATCATCGGTCCTTGTTACATTGGTAAAAACACCATTATTGATATGGCAAAAATATCCGGTAGTACAATTGGCGAGAATTGCCGAATCTCAGGTGAAGTCGAATCTTCAATCTTTCAAGGCTTTATTAACAAACATCATTATGGTTTTATTGGGCATTCCTATATCGGCGAATGGGTAAATCTTGGTGCCGGCACAACCAATTCCGACTTAAAAAATAATTATTCAAGCGTCAAAGTCGAACTTGATAAAAAGAAAATTGATACAAAACTCACTAAAGTTGGTTGTTTTATCGGTGACCACAGTAAAACTGCTATCGGCACAATGATTCCAACCGGCGCAGTGATCGGTGTATTCGCTAATGTACTTGAATCAGCCAAATCAATTCCAAATTTCTATTGGTCCAAAGGCAAACGATGGCAATTACAAAAAGCAATTGAAACGGCTAAGATTGTGATGTCACGTAGAAATATTATTTTGAGCAAATCATACGAAAAATTAATACATTCTATTTATTAATCTATGGTTCAACATAAACACACTTGTCTTTGCGAGCTCCCAAAGGGAGCGTGGCAATCTCATACTTTAAATTGTTGGAGATTGCTTCGTTCGTTTCACTCCCTCGCAACGACAACCCGTGATTGTTAAAAATGGCAAAGATTCTTTTTCCTTTCAGTGCCTTTGTAAACCAGGAAGATTTAAAACTTGCCTTACTCTTAAATGTTATCAATCCCAGGATTGGCGGGCTTCTAATCCGCGGTGCAAAAGGAACCGGCAAGAGTTCTTTTGT
>CAZXRM010000117.1:0-3734 GCA_964642595.1 uncultured bacterium | reverse complement strand
TTAGACCGCTTGGCGCTTTCGGTTGAGGCAAAAACTATAACCGATGAAACTGAACGGGTACAGGTTATCAAGCGAAATCTGCTCTTTGAAAATGACCCGATTGAATTCAGCAAGGCATTCGCTTCTGAACAGGCATCACTCAAAACTAAGATTGCTCAAGCAAAAACCTTATTACCAAATGTTACAATTCCTGAATCATTGCTCAGTGCGATTGCATCTGGTTGTGCGAAACTCGAAGTTGACGGTATGAGACCAGATGTAATTATTGCTAAGACCGCTTTGACCATTGCCGCTTATGAAAACCGAACCGCTGTGTCCGAACCAGATATTAATAAGGCAGCAATTTTAACTTTGAGCCACCGTACTCGCAAAGGTGGTTTTCAGCCGCCCGCTACCCAGAACGAGATTGAAAATGCCTTTAAGCAAAGTCTGGCAAAATATCAAACCAACCAAGGCGAATCATTCAAGGCAAGTCCAGCACAAGATAAAAAAAAATAGCATTATACCTGCAAAAAGGTAAAAAACCAAAGCGCTCTAAGAAACTAAAAAATTTACTGCTGCAACTACAATACCTTGATGTTCAAAAAGTCTATAATTCATTAAGAAATTTTATATCTGGCTTTGACCTTGAAACACAAATCCGAAATCCCCGGGTAAAAGCGTATTTGGGGCGGCATAAACACTCGCAAATATCAAGCGACCGCGGACGAAGAATAAACACCATCCCCTATCAAAACGGTTTCAGTTTAGCCTTAGTTCCAAGCATCACATCTGCAATTGTGTCTGGTCGCTACAACCTTTTTCAACGAAAATTAACAATAATCCCGAAAGATTTACTGATGTGGCAATTAAGGGCAAAAATCTCGATGACGCTTGCCTTTATTATTGATGCCAGTGCTTCAACCCGCCACTTTTTAAAAGTTATCGCCCACATGCTTGCTTTGCTCTATCGCGATGCTTATCGTAAAAAAGACAAAATCGGTCTGGTCATATTCAAAGAAAACAAAGCGCAGATTCTAATACACCCGACCCGCAATTATCAACTCGTGCTCGGCTCATTAACCAGAATTGCACCGTCCGGCTGGACACCCTTAGCATCGGGCATGGAAAAAGCATTGGCAATTTTAAAAGAAGAACTGAGGCGCGAACGGGAAATGATTCCTTGTGCGGTTTTGGTGAGCGATTGCTATCCTGAGCCCTTAACCCACAAATACAAAAATATCTTTGAAGAACCGGCATATCAGGATGTATTGCGCGTTGCCAATATTTACAAGCGCGAGAAAATACCGATTGTTGTTATTAATCCCTATCATAACCTTGAAGACCAAAAATCTAATCAAGGCACCAAACTCGGATTGTCCGTTGCTCGAATATCCAATGGTAAATATTTTGGCGTACCCCAGCAAGAAGCCGACAATTTTAGTCGGGGCGTAATGTCACAGAACTTGATTAAAAAATACGCAAGTAAAATTGGCGGTCTGTTTGACGAAGTCAAGACCGCCACTTTCCAGACCTATAAAATTCCTGGGCTGTCTCAGGAAGACCAAACCAAGCGACAAGTTACCTAAGAAAACTTTAGCCACGAATTAACACTAAGGGACACTAATTCTTAAATTAATTTTTAGTGTTTATTCGTGTTCATTAGTGGCTTTATTAGTCTGTCTGTGATTTCTTTATTTCGTGCTTTCGTGGTTAAATCTTTCTCTTGACATATTTATTAATTTTTATTATAATTCTATATGTTATATTATCATTTGAAAAACACACAAAAGGCACTTATTATCCTCTGTAGTAGTTATTTGTGCCATTCGTGTTTTATTCGCTATCATTCGAAATATTCGCGAAAAGAAAGGAGGTGATATAAATGCCGGTAAGAAGTACTTTACGAAGAATGCAGAAGTTTGAAGCCAAATACGATGCTGATTCAATCCGCAATGCTATTGAAAAGATGCGTGATAACATTATCGAACAGCAAAAGGTCAAGCAAGCTGAACTCGAAAAAATCGAGAATCTGACGATGACTATTCTTGGACAGGAAAACTCCCCTACTCCCCTGATTCCTGCTTATCTTGCTTATGCCCGTCAGGTCTGGAAACTGCGTAACAAATACTCAGCCCAAATCCTGATTACTGAAGCCGATATTATTCTGGATAAATGGAAGCGCCGTACATTACAGGAATCAGTCTTGATTCGCATCCGCAACGAAATCTTCACACTCAAAGCTCCGTAAAACAGTTGTTGGGGATTAGTTGTTAGGGTTTGGTTAAACAAAATAAAACGGGTGCGTCTCAACCTTACGGGACGCATCCCATGATTCTTGTCATTCCGTATTTATTTCGGAATCTCATTAACTATCTATCAGCTTTTTCGTGCTTTCAATGTTTCGTGTTTTCGTGGTAAAATTTCTTATGGCTTATCTGGTATGGTCGGTCATCCCTTCCCCAATCCAAATCTTTCTCTATTTCATAGTCCGCAAGGTAATCCCGTGGACTCTCCGCAGGATAACCTGGGGTATACCCTAGGGTCTGATTTCATTGACTTCCCGGGCGATTTTCGACTGAATTATATAAATGACAGCTGAATAGGCAACCGGCGAAATAATGGATAAAAGAACCTATGATATCAGGAAGACCGATTGTTTTAATATCTAAACAAAACGGGTGCGACTCAGTTTTAGAATCACACCCGCAAATTATTTGAAATGTTTAATCTATAATCTTTTTATTTCATCGTTGTCATCAATATCGGTTTCATGTATTCTAATTCGGTTTGGTTCAACTATCCATAGATTATTTTCTACTGACATAGTGGAAAGTGTTTGAAGAAACTGGTTAATCATCTTCTCTAATAGATTATAACTTTGATGCCGAGGAATCCGAATTACAACGATACCGCAAGTTTTTGCCGATGGAAACCGCGTAATATCCGCAAAATCTAAATCCAATGTAACAAGACAGCGTTTCTCATTAATACATGCTTCGTATAGTCGTTGGTCTGGGCATCCTTGTAGATTTTGCTCAAAAACTGTTTTAACATCAAATCCTTGATTTTGGAATAGTATTCGGATTCGCGACCCAAAATTTTCATCAAGCTTAAATTTCATTCAGGCAATTATGAGGAAATTTCAACGTATCGTTCCCGAGACATTTCTGCACCATAAGCAATACAAGCTCGAATATCTTCATCGGTTAGTTGCGGATATTCGGCAATAATTTCTTTATTGCTCATTCCGTTTGCTAAAAAATCCAGAACCAAAGAAACCCAAATCCGTGTGCCTTGAATACAAGGTTTACCAAAACAGATATTGGGGTCAACCGAAATACGTTTAAGAAGTTGATTCGTTTCCATACCACATTATAAATTGATTGTGAAATAAGTCAATGTTTTTATCTATCTATTTTATCTTACTTATCAATAAAATTTCTATTGTATTTCTAATGAATTACTGCTTTTTGGATCTATCTTGATTGATAAGTTTTATCGCTTCTTTCAAACTTACACGACATTCATCTAACGTTCTACCCTGTCCATTTGCTCCTGGCACTTCTGAACAATAGCCGAGATAAAATTTCTCGCCCTTTTCATAGATTGCAGTAAAACTTCCAGACATATACTAAATTATAATTACTATAAAAATCAAGTCAAGAACTATTATGCATTGTGGACGACTTATTGAATAACCGAGGGAATAACGGATGAAAGAACCGATGGTATCAGGAAGACGGAGTGACTTA
>CAZXRM010000116.1:0-5266 GCA_964642595.1 uncultured bacterium | reverse complement strand
TCTCATCCCAGACGACAAACTTAATTTCATCCATCACCTCATCATACATCCCTTACCAAAATACCGTTTACAAATATCCTTACTTGTACATCAACCTGCATATTTACCAATCTTTCTTGCAATCTTATTACAAGTCTTTATAAATGATTTACTAAAAGTCTTTTTCCCCGCCTTCCACCCCGCATTTTTAGATGTGATGCTTCATCCGGGGCACACTACCCTACCTTTAATAGTTTTTAGTTGTTAGTTATTGGTTGTTAGTAAATTAGCAGAAAAAACCGCTCAATTTTTACTCTACCTGCAGGTAGAGTATATAAGATTATGATTATTAAGGTGATGAACAAAATTTGACTTTTATTGTGTTCATTACAAAATAAAAGGGGCTGGACTTTTTAGTCCAACCCCTGATAAGTTTATTTTATTGTTTAATTAGTAATAACCATTTTGCGTCGTGCGGTGAAATCGTTCGCTTTAATCTCGTAAAAGTAAATTCCAGCCGGAACTTTCTTGTCATTATCATCAGTGCGATTCCAAATTCGATTGTAAATACCTGTGCTCATATTCTCATTCACGAGAGTCTTAACTATTTTACCGGTTGCGTCATAAACTGTGATTGCGACATTGGAAGCGGTCGGAATCTGCCACTGGATTTTTGTGACATTAGAGAACGGATTAGGATTATTGCCGATTAGTTTAAAGGTGGTCGGTGTGTTGCTTGAATTATTCTGCGCTGATTGGTTGGATTTGCTTTCGGTTTTGGCAACTGAAGTAGTCACAAAGTATTCTCTTTCCCAACTTGAGTTTTCGGGATTAATATCAACACCCGGTAATGCCTCAATCCAGCTTTTTACTTTATACCAGCCCGGTGCGGTCGGAGTCCAGCCGGTTGAGAATGCGATACACGCATAGGACATCGGTGTTAAAGTCCGGTCTAAATAACGGGAATAGACAACTGCGTTATCCGATTCTCGGATAATATTTACCCGAACCCGGAAACGCGCAGTCGGACCCGCTGGTGAGTTTGATACGACCGATGCTGCATTATAAGTCATTGCCGGAATCGTTTCATAATCAACCGGCAGACTGCCATTCATAAGTCCGGTCCAGTTCATCTGCAGGTCATTGGCACCGGCTTTGACAATGAATGGGTTCTCGGCAGTGTTGTTTGCCCGGTTCAAGTCTTCACTGGTTTTCACTTCGGCTTGGATTAGATGAAAAGTCGGTGTTGCATTCCAGTAAATATCGGACCAATAAGGAAGATAAGTTGGGAAGAATAATGTATCAATCTCACCCATCGCCATTGTTACTTCAATCCATTTTTCATACATCACAACTGCTTTAGTTGCCGGACCGACATTACAGAAACTTGTCATTATTGGCGGGTAGCGTAATATTCTGACCATTACCGAGCAGGTTGCCGGATAAGTATGCACGCCGTTATTTTTGACGATAACGGCTGGTATATAATCATTACAACTGAGTAAAGTATCGCGCGGCGCAAGAATTGAAACTAGTTCGATATCGCTGTATTTAACTGTTATTGTATGAGATACAATATCATCTTCCGGCAACTGGTCGCCTTCGCACTCAGTCGAACAACTGACCAGGTAATTACAGCGAATTGCGGTCCAGTTCGGGAATGCTAAAGTTGTTTCGGCATTAGATACAAAATTGGAAATTGATATTGCCTGATTGTAATCAGCGCCGATTTTGAATCGAACCAAAAAGTTTTCTGTGTAAGCACCGTAATTCTTTATTCGTGCTCGCGGTGTAATTATTGTTCCTTCAACAATAGTATCTAAAGGCGCAATAATATACATCGTGCCGACATTATGCGCGGGCGGTTGAACATCAACCGTTCCGATGATTGTATCATTGTCGCGGTTAATATCCATAACCAGGTTTGTCCATGCTTTCATATTATAAGTACCAAGCACTGCGGTCCACGGGTCAAAGAAAACTACAGTTGAATCACCGGGCATAAGATTGGTCACTGGTTTAGTACTGACATAAATGGTCGAAATTGTCATTGTCGCGGTAAACGATGTAATCATTCCCGTCCCATAGTTTTTAACTTTAACTTGCGGTGTTATCACATTGCCGGCAAAACTTACGGGCAGAGGTCGAATAATTGCAGTCGGGCTTGCATCCCAGGTTTCAGTCGAAAAACTCCAGACTGCTGATGACACCGAACCATCTTGGGGCGAAATTCCCGTATCATTCTGTGCAACAACTTTCCAGTAATAAGTCGAATTTGGGAGAATATCAGCATAAGAATAAACTGTATCCATCTGCATCGCGCTCATCTTGACCAGTGGCGGATTGACAATATCAAGATACACATCGTAATATTCAGCTAAATTTGCTTTATGCCAAACCAATTGACCATTTAACGGCTGATTAATGACACCATTATTCGGACTAATCAATGCAAACGAAGAAGGCGCATTTGGCGTGTACTCATCCGCACCGATATCAGGATTGGTGGGATGACGCGCTTCATTATCAAAGTCAAAGGTAAGCCCTTCGATTGGAACTGCTTTGCGGTTTGGCACTAATGATGTCGGATTGATGTGTAAATCAGTCACACTCATATAACCAGGTTCAGCATTGATACTGTTTGCATCACCACCCGAGCCAGCCGGATGCGCGAGTTTCCAGTCATTGAATGAAAGGTTGGTTGAACCCCACAGACCAAGTGTTGCCGGGTCAGTGGTCTTTAAAATATTGTTATCAAACCACCAGCCGAATGAATCAGCGGTCGTCGCCTGATTTCCCAGCGCATAATGAAAACCGGTCCCGCCCGAACGGTTATTGACAAATATATTGTTTATACCTTCGGTTATTGTAAGAATTGCGGTCCCGCTGTAATTGCCGCGCAGGAAAGCAAATGAAGGCAATGCACCGCTTGCCACGCTTCCACTTACAAGTACTGAATTGTTATACAATCCATAATAATTAACCGTGCCAAACGCATTCCAGATGCCGTTAAAGCAGGTATTGGTCGTCTGACCGTCACCAACTGAAATCATATTGTTAGCAACAATCGGACCCGAAGTCGCTCTAATATAAAGACCAGTTGCGGTTGGCGGTGTTACTGTATTTGTTCTGGTCGAATAATTGCGGATATCATATATTTTATTGTTCATCATCGGAAAAGCGCAGTTTGACGCCAATAAACCGAATACATTAGTTGCCATTGTGTCAGCATTATTCGCAATCAAAGTAAATACTGTATTGTTATTCAATGCACCGTAATTCGGGACAAACGTCGGAGGCCAGAATCCAATGCCAAAAAGTGCTGCCACATTATTCAGTGCCGTACTTGTGCTTGCGGATGTTAAGTGATGAACAACGTTATTATAAATAAATGTCGTGCACGAGGTAGTTCCGGCTGCATATATGCCGCGGAGCGAAACCGAAGTTCCGGTTCCACTTGCCGTGATATTGGAAATTTCATTATTGGCAATCGTTATCGGAAAACTGGAAGCGTTATAAATACCATAAGAACCAGAACTACCGGCAATCAAAATGCTATTTTCGGTAAGTTCTGATTTAACGATATCGTTACTGATAGCGGTTGTAAAATTAGGTTCAGGCGGGTCTTGGTCATATGCAAGGTCTAAAGTCATTCCATTATCATCCGTTTTTATGTCACTGTTTGCGGTACGTTTTTGATTATCTGTGTTCGGTTGGTTATTTTGGATATTATTACTTTTAACAATCGGTATTGCACGGTCCGAATAAGATGGGTCGCCAATTGTATTGCTGTCAACATCCGCAGTTCCGGAGTAAACAAAAATACCCGCAAATAGATAAGAACTAGTATTGGTGAGCGAAATATTTTTTATCGTATTCTTACGGATATATGATTTGGCTGAATTGCCAAATTTATATGCATAAATACCATAAAAACTGGTGCTCGTCGTGTATGCCACGCCACCGCAATTCGGCGCGCTGCCGCCAATGAAATTGCCATAAATTATATTACTATTTGCTGCCGCACCTGGATAGAAATACATTGCATAATGACCGGTTGACAAGGCAGTTGCGTTGTTATAATACAAACTATTTCCCGAAATCGTCCAGTTGCCGCCATTACCCGTACTTCCGACATAAATACCGTAATAAGAATAATTAAAAATATTGTTGCCGCTAATTGTATTCGAGTTGTTAGGTGCTACTGCCGTACCCGAAGAATAGATTGCGACATAATGTCTTGTGCCGGTAGTTGATACATCTCTGATGTCATTATTAGAAATTATATTATTACTATTACCGAGCGTGCCGGTTGATGTCGTGAACCGAATTGTCGGATAAGTTGTTGATGAACCGCATCCCTCAATAATACAACTCGTAATTGTATTATAAGTTGCGTCATTGACAAAATCAAAAATCCGACCCGAAGTTGATGTGTTTCGGAAAACGAGATTCTTACCCATACCGTTAAAAGTAATATTATCTGCGCCATTCAGACAGATGAGCGGATAAGCAAGTGCACCAGAAATTGTATATACTGTTTTCTCTGCCACAGGTTGAATTGTCACCTGCCAAACTCCCCCAAAGTAATTCAGCGGATACAAAGTATCTGATACAGTTTCTGTTATATCACTTGTGACAATGCCGGTTATATTACCAATAATCGCACTATTATTAAGAGCAGTAAAGAAAGCCCGCAGGGTCGGATAGGTCTGCCCGATTCCGATATTATAATTTCCAGACATAGACATCACTATCTGATAAGAATATGGTGCAGTCGAACCACCAACTGGATTATAACCAGTATTATTAGAACTATCGGTTGCCTGCACAAAATAAAAAACCGTGTCACCGACCACGACTCCGCCAAGTTTTGTGTGATTGACCGTAAATATCCAGTTATTACCGGATGATGTCAAAACTGTATCAATTAACCAATTCCCGGCATTGCCTTTCTTGTAGAATAAACGTGGTGCGCGGGACGGGTCATTTGCCAAGCCGGAGACAAAATCCGTAATCCTTGCGACCAGCGTTCGGTTGGTTGTAAAAGGTGTATTGTCTAACTGCACATATGTTATTACCGGTGGCACTTCGTCAATTGCTGTACCATTAAACTCATCCGCGCCGATATCCGGCTGCACATTATTATGAACTTTTGAACTACCTGCTCTCACATCGCCGTCAATATCAGTCGTAATTCCAGCAATCGGAATACCACCGGACTCGAGTCGTGTTGCGATTGCGGCATTAATATGCAAATTCGGTGGTGATGTTGACGGGCTGATAA
>CAZXRM010000115.1:0-5275 GCA_964642595.1 uncultured bacterium | reverse complement strand
AATTTTTAATAAATGGTTTTTGGCAATCACTTCGCAGACCAAAGCAAGATTTTTCCCGGGCATAACCGGTATCCGCACGAGCGGAACATCAACATCCAGAATGTGCGTATGTTTTTCCTCGAGCCCGATGCGCTCGTAATCCATTCCTTCTTTCCACCGCACCAGCTCAACGACAACTTCAACTCTTTTTTGGGTGCGTATTGACCGCACTCCAAATAAAGCATAAATATCAACAATGCCCACTCCCCTGATTTCGATGTGGTGCTGAAGCGTCGGGGTCTTGGCTGCGCTGAAACCCATAACAATGCCTTCGCCTCTTCGGATGACTTTAAGTAAATCATCGGCGACCAGCCGGTGCCCGCGCTCAACTAAATCGAGCGCGCATTCACTTTTGCCGATGCCGGATTCGCCGATTAAAAGCAGCCCGACTCCGAATACGTCAACCAGGTCGCCGTGGATAAAATCTTCACTGGCTAATTTGTAATCAAGATATGCGGTGAGCCGGTGGATAAAATTGGTTGTATCGAGCGAAGTCCGGATTACCGGTAATTTCTGTTTATTGCAAATATCAATTAAATACAGGGGTGCTTGCAGGTTTTTCGCAATAATAAAACAGGGCGGGTTAAACGCGGTCACGTTTTCAATCGCTTGTTTCTGGCCTGGCCTGGCAAGCGTTGCAACATAGGACAATTCGGTGCTGCCTAAAATCTGAATTCGTTCGGCGAGAAATTTCTTAATAAACCCTGCCAATGCCAAGCCCGGACGATTAATGTCCGATGTCACGATTTGTTTAAGCCCGAGTCCGCTTTTTCCGGCTAACAGCTCTAACTTAAATTCTTTTTTCTTCTCGTTATATAAAGTTTCAATCGTGATTGTTTTTTTTCTGGCCGGATTGTTATGGTTCGCCATTTTTACTGATTAGAAACAAAACGTGAAATAACCCGCTTTTTACTTTTTAATTTGCCGTCAAAGGTTTTTACTTGTTTTAATAATTTATCGGCAAGCAGGTTGATTGCAGTATAGACATCATTTGATTTGGTCTTAGCAATAATAAAATTACCGCGCATTCCGATTTTGCCTTCGGCTATTTTATTAAATGCGTCTGCGCTCAATACAATATCGGTCTTAGTTATCAGGTGGTCGTAATGCTCGAGTTTTTTCAGTTTCTTTTCAATATAATCTCTCAGTTCTTCGGTGACTTCGAAATGGCGGGCTGTAATGTTTAGATTCATTTTCCCTCCTGTCGAAAAATTTCATCCATTAATTAATTTTAGAAAATTTATAACTAATTGTCAAGTATCGTAGTAGGAATGAATTAATGAGTTATTTCAGAACTCATTGCTGCGAAGCAGAAATTGCAAATTGAAGATTGTAAATTTAAAATTTCAAATTTACAATTTATATTTTTCAATTCGACGAAAGTCGTGAAAACTCACTTATTGACAATATAAATAATTCGTTTTAAAATTTTTAATGAAACAGCGTCAGAAAATCGTAATTGCGATTGGCGGAAATTCCTTAATCAAAGACAACGGACATTCGTCTGGTTTTGCCGAGCAGCTTGAAACGGTCAGGGAAACATCGGTAAACATTGCCCAAATAATCAAACAAGGTCATCGAGTAGTCATTACGCACGGCAATGGTCCGCAAGTCGGAGACATTCTAATCCGCTCGTATTTAACCCGGCATCTTCTGCCCGACATCCCGCTTGATATTGCCAATGCAATAACCCAGAGCGAAATCGGTTATATGATTCAGCAATCCCTCGTCAACGAACTGCACAGACAAAAATACTCAACCCAAGTTGTCACACTGGTAACACAAGTTGTAGTTGATAAAAAAGATAAGGCGTTTATGAATTTCACCAAACCAGTTGGTCCGTTTTATACTAAAAAAGAAGCGGTCGCACTGGAAAATGAAAGAAAATGGGTAATGCGCGAAGACGCTGGGCGGGGCTTCAGACGATTAGTGAGCTCGCCCGAACCCAAAGAAGTCATTGAAATTGAAACGATTAGAAGATTGGTTGCGACCGATACAATTATTATCGCAGGTGGTGGGGGTGGAATACCTGTTTTTAGGGAAAACAATCATTTGGTACCGACCGCGGCAGTAATTGATAAAGATTTAACTTCTGCCCTATTGGCGGATTTAATTGACGCCAACATTTTATTAATCTCTACAAGTATTGATTGTGTTTACATAAATTTTAATAAACCAAATCAAAAGCCCTTAACCGAAATGACAACCAAACAAGCAAAAACATATCTTGAACAAGGTCATTTTGGCAAGGGCAGTATGAGACCTAAAATATCGGCAGCGATAAAATTTGTAAATACACCCAATAAAAACCGACTGGCCATAATTACAAATCCAACTAATTTATCAAGCGTTTTACAAAACCAAAAATTAGGAACCAGAATCATAAATGAATAAACTCAAATATACAATTATTTTCTTGCTTGTCTCTAAATTACTCTTTGCTAAATTGCTAATCCCTATGGACTTAACGCAAACAAATCATCTTATGGCTTACGGTATCGCCTATCAAGCCCTAGTCGAAAATAATAATGTTGAGTGGTTATTGAATTATCGAGGCGGCTCATTTCTAATGAACGAGTCTCAAGGCATTGCTAAATTATGCCAAATCCGCGGGGTAAGATTTGAAGTAATTAGTGCCAATGACGAGATTGCAATCCGGTCGTTGATTGAAAAAGAAAATATGGATGCCTTACTGTTGGAAAAACCACCAAAGGTCGCAGTTTATATTTCGCCAAACCAAAAACCCTGGGATGACGCAGTCCAACTTGCGCTCGATTATGCAAAAATACCCTACGATAAAGTTTGGGACAAAGAAGTGCTCGAAGGAAAGCTAGATAAATATGACTGGCTTCACTTGCATCACGAAGATTTCACTGGTCAATATGGAAAATTTGGTGCACAATATTACAGCACGCCTTGGTACCAGCTCGATGTTTCGACCAACGAACTTATGGCTAAATCTTTGGGTTACAAGAAAGTATCTCGGTTGAAACTCGATGTTATAAAAATAATTAAAAAATATATTGAGTCGGGCGGTATGGTATTTGCAATGTGTTCCGCAACTGATACTCCGGATATTGCATTGGCTGCAGAAAATACAGATATTGTTCCAAAAGAGTTTGACGGCGACCCGATTGACCCAAATTTTATGAAAAAACTTGACTATTCAAAATGCCTTGCTTTTGAAAACTTTACGCCGGTCACTGATTTTACAGTATATGAACATTCAGACATTGATACATATATCGAATCTACGATTCGCGGTCCAGATATTTATTTCTCCTTATTCGATTTCTCAGCAAAATACGACCCGGTACCAACAATGCTTGTTCAGAATCATGTCGGATTAGTTAAAGAATTTCTTGGTCAAAATTGCGGTTTTCGTCGGGACAAAATAAAAAAGAATATTTTGACACTTGGAGAAGTCTCTAATACAGAAGAAGTTAAATATATCCATGGTAAATTCGGCAAGGGGACATTCACATTTTTAGGTGGGCATGACCCCGAAGACTTTGCGCACCGGATTGGCGACCCGCCCACCAATCTTGAACTTCGTAAGAATTCGCCTGGTTATAGACTTATTCTTAATAATGTCTTATTTCCGGCCGCCCAGAAAAAACCGTTAAAAACTTAAACGTTAATTGCTGAAAATAACTTATTCGATATTAATCAAAGGACGGGTTCAGGGTATTGGGTTTAGACCATTCATCTATCGAACAGCCAAAAGATTAGAGATAAGTGGCTTTGTAAAAAATACAGATAAGGGCGTCCTGATTTACTGCCAAGGAAAAAACAGCAATAGATTAATTAATGTTTTAAAAACTACGCCTCCTCCCCTTTCACATATTACAAAACTGTCGGTAAAAAGATTTAAATCAAACACCATTGACGGTTTTAGAATAATTAAAAGCACTAAATCAGACGAGAAAATTGATGCGGTGCAGATTATGCCGGATTTAGCGATATGTAAAGCATGCATCAAAGATATCGAAAACAAAGACAACCGGCGATTTTGTTATCCGTTTACAAATTGTACGCAGTGCGGACCAAGATACTCAATAATCTATAGTCTTCCTTATGACCGACCAAATACAACAATGAAAGAATTTGATATGTGCCAGGACTGCCTTAATGAGTATATTAATCCCAAAGACCGGAGATTTCACGCACAGCCAAATGCATGCTCTGTTTGCGGACCATCTTTGACACTAACCGATAACAAAGGCAGAAAATACAATTATCAAGATGACAAATCTATTATTATTAAAACTCAAAATTTACTTGCTCAAGGAAAAATAATTGCTATTAAGAGTGTTGGTGGATTTTTAATTGCATGTGATGCAAAAAACGACATTTCTATTAGAAAATTGCGAAAACGAAAGTTTCGTCCATCAAAACCATTTGCAATAATGTGCAAAGACATAGAAACTGTCGCAAAAATATGCGTTATTAATAGGGAAGAGGTAAAAATTTTAGAATCGTGCATCTCCCCGATTGTTCTTTTGCAAAAGAAACAAGGGAAACAAAATATTTCGCAATTGATTGCACCAGACAATGGATATTTAGGCGTGATGTTACCATACACACCATTGCATAAGTTGCTTTTTACTACAATTTCGATTGTTTCACGTGAAACAATTGAAGAAGGGTTAAAGAGTTTAAAGGTTCAAGGTTCAAAAGATCAAGGTTCAGAAGGTCAGTGCCCAATGTTTGATGTGCTGGTTATGACGAGCGCTAACCCGAAAAACGAACCGATATTGAGCAATTCTGCACAAGTTCAGAAAAAACTTGGCAATGTTGTGGATTATATTTTAGACCATAACCGAAAAATCGAATCAAGATGCGATGATTCAATTGTAATTGATTATAAGGGTCCGATAATTATCCGCCGCTCGCGTGGATATGTACCTGAACCAATTATTCTTAATAATATACAAATAAGACCGGTGATTGCGTTTGGGTCGGATTACAAAAATCATTTTGCAATCGGAAAGGGCGACAAGGTATATTTAAGTCCTTATGTCGGCGACCTGAATTCAGGTGATAGCATTCAATTTTTTTTCGAGATGATTAATAAATACACTAAGTGGTTTGGGATAAAACCAGAAATTGTCGCCTGCGATTTACACCCAGACTATACTTCGCGCCGGCTTGCCGAACAATATGCTAATGAAAACAATCTGAAATTAATCAAAATTCAGCATCATTATGCGCATCTTGCCGGTGTTATGGCAGA
>CAZXRM010000114.1:1525-5310 GCA_964642595.1 uncultured bacterium | reverse complement strand
CTACTAACTAAAAATAGTTGACACGCTCGAAAATAAATTTATAATATATGATTAAACTATTTTTCGAGGCGTATAATGCAAAATTCTGATTTAGACAAACTTATTTTACAATTGAATAAAATAAAAAAGAAACTCGAGGCAATAAGTTCAACTACTCCTGAACAAACCGCATCAAAACCCTATGAAATCGAGTCATATATTCTTGATATTAAAAAAATCCTCAACTCCTCTCCCCTGTCTGAAACACTCAAAGAATCGGGTCTTTACAAAGATCTCACCGATTTTTCCGAACAGGAACTTCAAAAGATAAATAAACACAAGGAGGAATTTCATTTTAATCTCGGCACCCGACTAAAAGAATTATTTGCTGGTCTTGGTGAATTAAAAGGACAACTGCCGATTCTCCGCATAAAATTCTATACAATTAAATTTAATTTCAACAATGGCGAAGCCCAAAACTGGTGGGGACCGGAAAAAGAACTGATTGAAAAAGTTGCGCTCGAACCAGAAATCATTTATCAAACAATTAAAGCTTATGATGACAATCTTATTAAAATGTGGAACAATCCAGAAGATTTCTTAAAAGTTCTAAAATCTGCATATGAGCGCCATATTAAAGTAAATAATCTTGAATTTAATTCTAAAGTAAATCTTTTAGATTTATTATTAGAGCTCGCAATACTAATACAGGACAAAAGTTTTAAGATTGACCCGACCAAATCACATTATTCCGAATACTCAAGAATACAATACAGCTATGATTTATATCGAATGAAAACTTCTCAACCCAACTCTAATTTCCAATTATCGGTCGCAACCTTTGCCATAACTGAAGACCGCTCCAAATCACTCTGGATACCGGACAACGAAAATGGCGAAGGAACATACTTTCAATCAATCGCATTTAAATAAAGAAATGAAACCACGGATTAAACGGATTATACAGATTAAAAGAAAAATCCGTGGAAATCTGTAAAATCAGTGGTTACTAATAAAAATGGATAAACGAGAAGCATTATTGATTATCAACAAGCTCGGCAGCACTGGCACGCCGCCTGAGTTTGGCGTTGAGGAATTCTCAATTGGTCTGGAAAAGTATCTCAAAGTTATTGACCAGGAATATCTTAACGGCATTCTGAAAGATTATCATCTTTCATCATTCAAAATAGTCATTGGAAATTATGGTGGCGGTAAAACCCATTTTCTCTACTCGGTCCGCAACCTTGCTTTTAAGAATGGCTATGTTGTAGTTTATGTTGCGCTGAATCCAACCGAATGCCCGTTTGATAAATTAGAACTTGTTTACAAACAGATTGTCTCAAACATCCAGATTCCGCTACCTTCAAAAGATATTATGGACCCCCCACTCACCGGCATTGAAGCATTCATTGAGAACTGGTATAAATCGGTCAAAGAAAAAATTGACCGGGTTGACGCAATCCACGATTATCTTAATGAACTAAAAGGAATCGAAAGCATCAGTTTTCTCAACGCAATAAAAGCAGCGTTTTTTAACACTGCCTCTGATAATTTTGACGAATTTCAAGCGGTTATCCAATACTTAAAAGGCGAAGAAATTTCTAAGGATATCAAAGCCCGGTATCGCATCTCAGAACGGATTGACAAATCTACCGCATTTCGGATGATTCGAAGTTTAATTCAGTGGCTGCATTTAATCGGTTATAATGGTGTCATCTTTCTGTTTGATGAAGCCGAGCGAGGTATTTCGATGTCCAGTTCTAAAGACAAACGCAAGGCATTGGATAACCTGCGTCAAATTATTGATGAATGCGGTAATAGCCGTCTGCCCGGCGCAATGTTTTTTTACGCGATTCCGGATGATAATTTACTTTTGGAAGGTTCAGGCGGTGTTTACGAAGCATTGAAACAGAGACTGCGCAGTGCGTTTTCTAATATCAATCCATTAGGTGTTAAGATAAACTTAGAAGAACTTGGCATCCAGCCCGAAGATTTTTTACAGCAACTTGGTGAAAAATTATATTCGATATTTCAGATTGCTTATCCTTTCAAAATTGACACAGAAAAAGCCCGCTTACTCATTTCGCATATTGCTGAACAGTCAGCAAAAGCATTTGCTTATGATATCAGTTACCGACGGTTGTTTGTTGTCAGTCTGATTGAATCATTGCAGAAAGTCCGCAATGAACCAGATTCATTTCAATTAATTATGCAAAACCCCAAAGAAGTCCAGAAAATCATCAAGACCACCGGGAAAAAACTTGAAACTCAAGCAAAACAAGAAACAACCGAATCAGAATTTTAACAAAGCCACAGATGGGCACTGACAAAACAAAGATGAGCACAGATAAAAAAGCATCTTACTTACTTATATTTTTCGTGTCTTTCGTGCTTTCGTGGTAATTAAATGGAAATAAATAAAAAGGTTTCACATCCAGTTTTCGGTGCGGGCGATTTGTTATCAGTGCGTAAGTCGTCGGCTGGCATTCAGACTGAATGTCTGGTTCGGTTTGATTCCGGATTACAACTATGGATTCCGTCATCACGACTTCAGGGCTTTGATGATTATTACAAAGATTCAACAAGCAATGAATATTCCGGATTAAAAGGCAAAGCATTAAAAATTAAAGCCCATCGGATGATTGAAGCATTTCGTCTTGGTATTGTTCCAACTCAGGATGTTTCGGATTTCACTTTTGGTCGGGAACGGGAAATCAATATGATTTCATCTGCCTTGCAGAGTCTAAGTAATGGCAAAGGTGGTGTGATTGTTGTCGAAGGCGAATATGGAACAGGAAAATCTCATCTTCTCGAATATATTCGCTCGCAGGCATTAAAGCAAAATTTTATTGTATCTTCTGCCGAATTATCTACTGAAGAAACCCAACCTGCTCGTCCCAAACGAATCTATCGCGAATTGATTGCCAACCTCAGATTTTTATCCAACAACCAACAACTAACAACTAACAACCATCTCGAAGCCGGTTTTCGTGATTTAATGCGCAATGCATCCCAGAAGTATACTGCACCAAATTATCTTGGCATTCGAGAACATATCTTTTTTGCCCCGATTCTATCCCGTTTAACTAAAATTGATAATCAAAGTCTAAAATCAGAAGTTTTCTGGCAGTGGATTGAAGCTGAGAGTACCAAAGAATATGCTGTCGGCTCTAATATTAAGAGCAAAAGTTTTCCGTCGCCTTATCGAATTTCCGGTGGTTGGAAAATTCCCGCTCTTTACGATTTCTCAACCGCATCAGATTTTTATTGCTATCTAATATCTGGTCTTGCCTATTTATCCAGAAATCTTAATCATAACGGACTGGTATTACTGTTAGATGAAATTGAATCAGTCGCTTTTTTATGGAACAGTTTTATTTACGAGCGCGGTATAAACTTTTTAGAGGGAATAATTCGAACCGCGCAGAACGACCCATTATTAAAAACAATCAACAAGCAGATGCTACACAACCAGGTCCGACCAACACCATATATTTACAAAGATGCTTATATTTTATTGGTATTAGCATCAACACCCGAACCAGCCGTAACCCGACTGAAAAATCTGTCGTACAATAACCTTGTTTTATCCCCGCTTAATGAAGAAAACTTAAGGGCTTGTTTTGATACTTTGTTATACCATTATAAGATTGCCCATCCTGATTTTGTCTTACCCGATTCAACCAAGCACCGCATTTTGAGCAATGCAATTCGCTATCAGGACAATGGAATTCGATTCTTCTTAAAATATATTGTTGAGAGTTTTGATACATTACGCATCAATCGTAAATTAGCAGTTAACTAAA
>CAZXRM010000114.1:0-1425 GCA_964642595.1 uncultured bacterium | reverse complement strand
ATTAACTAAAGTCCAGGAACAGACAATTCCTGAGATTGTGAATGGCAGGGATGTTTTAGTCGTCTCGCCTGCCGCATCTGGTAAAACCGAAGCAGTAGTCGCGCCAATGATTGAAACTGCACTTAAACAAGGTGCCAACCGCTTTGCTATTATTTACATTTCTCCAACCCGAGCTCTGGTAAATGATTTGTATCGCAGGTTAGTTGACCCAGTCACATATTTAGACTTAAAGATTGATAGAAAAACCGGCGATTATCCGACTATCAATGAAAAAGACTTGCCATTTATTCTTCTGACAACACCTGAATCTTTTGATTCGATGCTCTGCCGCCATCCCAAAATATTTGCCAATCTTGCCGGCGTGATTCTAGATGAATTACACTTACTCAATAACACACCGCGCGGTGACCAATTGAGGATTCTTTTAACCCGATTAGAACGTTTAAGGCAGAGTATCGGGATGACTTCAAAATTACATTATGCTGCTCTTTCTGCCACCGTAGATGATTTGACAATGGCAGAACTCTATTTCCAAGATAAAGAAAATATCAAAGTCATCTGTGTTAAAAATCAGCGTGAAATTGAATATGAATTAATATCCGGAAATGAAAATTTTATCCCCAAATTAATAAATCATTTTATCGAAAACGACTTTAGAAAAATTCTCTGGTTTTTCAATGCCCGAAGTCTTGCCGAGGGCTTTTTACAGACCTTAAAACAGATGAAATGTCCGTATCCGGTATGGGTGCATCATTCATCTTTGGCAAGAAAAGAACGCGAGCAGATTGAATATTTAATGACACATGAAACGCGTGGTATTTTGTGTGCAACATCAACTCTGGAACTTGGTATTGATATTGGTGATGTTGACTGCGTTGTGCAGTACCGACCGCCATTCAATATCAGTTCTTTATTACAAAGAATCGGCCGAGGAAATCGCAGAAAACAAAATCAACTCTATGCCATCGGCATCTATCTTTCGATGATTGACAAAATGCTATTTGAACTCTTTTTCGAATGCGCCAAGCAAGGAACTCTCTATGAACATTCCTATTCGTCTTGTTTATCAATCTTACCCCAGCAGATATTTTCTTACGCATTTCAGAGAAGACGAATTGGTTTAACCACCGATGCGTTTGATAATATCACAAAGGATTACTTTATTGAACAAATTAACACTGAACCCACTGAGAAAAACAGACCACTGAAAAAAACCGATAAAAAAATCGGTGAATTCGGTGATTTTCGGTGTTTAAAAACAGATTCGAAATCATCTGAAATAAAGACTGAAATTTTCAATCATCTTGTCAGCGAGGATTATTTAAAACCGGCAAAATCCGGTATCTATTTTCTTACTGACAAAACAGAAAAGAAAGTCGAGTATGGTAAAATCCATTCCAATATTCAGGAAAAAAGTTTTGGTTC
>CAZXRM010000113.1:0-5344 GCA_964642595.1 uncultured bacterium | reverse complement strand
TTATATCATTCTTAAAATCTTTTTCGGTTGGCGCAAACATACTGGCGTATGAACCAGGTTTACCGCGTCGGCTTGCAATCCATTCCGCTGCCTGGATTCGGTCAGATTTTGACAAAGATGTATTATAGAAAAAAGCTTCGTTTAAATTATCAAGTGTCTGAGACAGACTGCTGCTCACTAAAATTTTCATAGATGCCCTCCGTCATAAATCTAACCAATTCATTTACTCAAGACATCTTAACTATTTATTAATATATTGTCAATTGATAAATATCATTTATGCAGCATTGCCCGCTAAATAACCAGTGCTCCAGGCGAACTGCAGATTATAACCGCCCGAGACACCGTCAATATCCATTGTCTCGCCGGCAAAATACAATCCTTTTACTTTTAATGATTCCATTGTTTTTGGATGGATTTCATCCATTGCAAGACCACCCGCCGTAACCATTGATTCTTGGAATGGGCGCGGTTTTTTAATGTCTAATTGCCAATTAAACAGACTTTCAATAATTAATTGTATTTCCTTTTTAGTTATTTGACTGGCTTGTTTGGTCATATCTATTTTGAGTTCATCCAATAATACTTCAATTATTTTTTTAGGAATAAGTTTAGCTAAGATATTTGGCAAGATTTTTTTGGGCTGGTTTTTTATATAAGAAATTAATTCGGTATTTGTATGTTCGGGTAAATAATTAATCGAAACATTTAAATTAGGTTTATTTAATAAATTTATTATAACCCGGCTTAAATCTAACACAACCGGTCCCGATATACCAAAATGCGTAAAAAGTAAATCACCGGTTTTTTGTGCAAGTGTTCTTTGTTGCTGTTTAACTGTTATTTTAACAGTTGTTTGGATTCCTTGTAAACTTTTAAACCAAGTGCCTTCTAATTCAAGCGGAACAAGCGCTGGTCTTGGTTTAATTATCGTATGCCCCATTTCACGGGCGATTTCATACCCATCACCGATTGAACCAAGCTGCGGATAGCTTTTTCCGCCGGTAGTCATAATAACTGATTTTGTTTGATATGAATTTTTATCGGTTGTAATTTGCCAATTAGTTTTTGACTGGATTATTTTTATAACCCGCTCGTTTAGATTTACTTTAACGTGCAAGCGTGTCGTTTCTCGTATTAAAGCATCTAAAATTGTTGATGCTTTATCTGAAGCAGGAAAGACACGGCCACCAGAATCAGTTTTTAGTTTCACGCCAAGTTTTTCGAAAAAGTTTATTGTATCATTAGAAGAGAATCGAGCGAAGATATTATTTAAGCATTTAGTATTTTCACCATAATATTTGTCGGGTGAAATATTGGTGTTGGTTAAGTTACATCTTCCATTACCACTAACCAGTATCTTCTTTCCGAGCGATTTATTCTTTTCAACAATCAAAACCTCCTGTTTTCGCCTTGCCGCAGTAATTGCAGCAATCAAGCCCGATGCGCCACCGCCGACAATAATTGTGTTATAAGTGTTGTCCAATTTTTAAATGTTTCTTAACTTTTTTAATTCCGCTCTTTCTTTCGTAGTTAGTTTTTCGATGGCGTGCGAATATGCGGCAGGTTTGATTCTCTTGATGTTCTTCTTCAAGTATTCAAAGGTTGGCTTGGGATAGACCTGATACAGTTCTTTTAAGGTCCAACCAACCCCTTTTTGGACATAATACTCTTTATCATTCAGTAAATTATCAACTGATTTAACAATTACTTCAAAAGGCAGAAATTTTGTTTTAGTGCGCTGGAAATAAAGTAAGCTGACCACAGATTGCCTTCGTTTCCACTGGTTGGTGGATTTATTCCATTGCTGTAAAATGGGCAGAGCCTTTTCTGATATTAATTCAAGAATTTTAGTATATAATTTGGCAAGCGCATCACATTCGCCCCAGTTTATTACATTTTCCTGCCAAAATTTAATTGTATTCCAAGACAATAATATCTCCTTTGGTTTATCGGCGTATCGTTCGCAATAGAAGAAAGCCTGCGTTTTTGTCCATCCTTTATCACTTGCATTCTTCCAGATATAATCCCAAATTAATAATTGTTTGTTAAAATGCATATAAGAAAAAGAATATTTATGATTAGCAAGATGCCGCTGGGCTTCAACTGTCTTGGGCGCACTATTAACAACTTTATTTACTTCAATTAAACAGTTTCGATAAAATTTATTATTAAGTTTATTTTCCATCTGGCAGATTTTAACCTGTATAATAAGTTTGTCAACTCAGAAAACAAACATCTTTCTTGACATATCTGGTTTTCTCGTTATTTTATTAGGAAAGGGAATTTATGAACTGGCATTTAATAATAATGATTGCGGTAGCAGTAATAATTGTCGGGTTAGCAATATTTTTTGTGATTGCCCGCAGAAAAAAGAAAGAACCGCCTAATTATCGAAGTCTGTTTTTTATCGGGTTATGCTGGATTCCTTTAGGAGTCGCAATCAAAAACCCGTTATTCTATCTGCTGGGTGCGGCATTTATCATCATCGCCGTCTTAAACCGGGATAAATGGCGCAAAGAAAAATCCTGGTCAGAACACACGCCTGCAGAAAAAAGAATAAAAATTGCCTTAGTTTCAATCATTGCAATTTTGTTAATCATAATGATTCTTTTCTTAATCACTAACAAACTGTCTCGGTTTTAGGAGGAGATATGTGTGAATTTTGTCAGGAACACGGCGAAGGTAAGAAATGGTACTTGCAGATGAATAATTACTCGCGGGATTTATTCCGTGAAGAGCTGACTCAAGAACAACAGAAAATTGTCGGGACTAGAACAAGGCGGGAATGGGTGATTAATTTTTTTAGAGGTTTTTCACTACACCAATCAAAAGAAAAACTCGCCGCACAGGAATCTCCTCAGGCGATACAAACGCCTAAGCCCAAAAAGACCGAAGAAGAGATTGTCTATGAATCAAAAGTCGAACATTTTGGACAGGTGCTGCCGATCGAAGATGTCGAGCAGGTTATTGATATGGTCAACAATATTACTCGATTACCTTGCGGTTGCCGATATATTACGACCGGCAAACCAGACGAGCGATATTGTTTCGGTGTTTCAATCGGACTTTTGGGTCAGCCCGGAACCGAACCAGATTCGTCATTTGAGGTGCTCTCTAAAATTGAAACCAAGAAATTATTTCGTAAGTTTGATAAAGAAGGGCTGATGCATTCAATCTGGACCGGCGTTTCGCCGTTTGTGATTGGAATGTGTAATTGCGACCACGATTGTACTGCCTATAAATATTATATTGAAAAGGGCGGCGCACCTAACTTCTTCCGCGCCGAGTACATCTGCCAGGTTGATTGGGAATTATGCAAGGGTTGCAAGAAGTGTATGCAGCAGTGCCAGTTTGGAGCAATATTCTACTCTTCTTCTAATCAAAAAGTTTATATTGACCCGACCAAATGTTTTGGCTGCGGGGTTTGCCGTGCGGTTTGCAGCAAAGATGCAATTTCGCTTATTGCACGAGAAAAAAGTCCGGAAGCAGCAAACATCTGGCTTAAAAAATAGAAAAGATGTGAATTAAACGAATGACAGCCAATTTCTCGAATAATACAGAAATACTCGGTACTTTTCGTTATTATTCGTGTTCATTCGTGTAAGAAATACAAGGAAGGAAAATGTTTAAGAAATTAAAAGCAAAACAGTTTAATAAAAGAGCAGCGTCGGCAAAATTTAAGCCCGACGAAGTTATCAAAAACCTTAATATCAAACCCGGGGATGTCGTTGCTGATATCGGCTCGGGCGGAGGATTTTACTCGTTTGAATTTGCTAAAAAGGTCGGCGAGACCGGCAAAGTCTTGGCGCTCGACACTGAGCAAGAGTTATTAGGCTATATAAAAGAACAGATAAACGAACAGTCAATAAAAAATATTCAGCCTGTCTTAATTCAAAATGATGACCTGGGGCTTGCCGACAACAGCACAGATTTAATGTTCTTGCGCAATGTCTATCATCATTTGCCTGAGCCGGTAAAATATTTCGCCCGAATCAAAAAATATCTGAAACCGCACGGACGGATTGCAATAATCGAATACAATAAACGGAGGTTTAGTCTGTTTTTACGAGGCCGGCATTTTACACCCGAACCAGAAATCGTTAATACATTAACTCGCTGCGGATACCACATTTCCAATCGATTTGATTTTCTGTCCGAACAATCATTTGTCATATTTAGGAAAGGATAGCAGAAAATTACCGCAGGGTACACAGCGTTCGCAGAGATGAAATAAATAATAAAAGACAATGTTAAACATCCGGTCATTTATCGAAGGTAAGGACGAGCCGATTTATGTGGATATTGTAAACCGGGCGATGGCAGAATTTCCCGACATCACGCCGACAACTCTTGAAGATGCAAAAATCGCCAATAATGCGCCTAACACTGATAAAAAAGGTCGTTTTATCGCGGAATGGAACAATATGCCGGTCGGTTATGTTGATGCTTATTTGGATTTAAAAAGGGATGATAAAATTGGGTTTATGGATGGCCCCTATGTCCTGCCTGATTTCCGCAGAAAAAAAATTGGCACACATCTTCTTGAATTTGCAATTTCAAGTTACAAAGAGCGACACATAGATAAAACACAAAGTCTTGCCCGAAGCACTAATATTACAGCACAAAAGTTTTTAGAAAAACATGAATTTAAAATGCACCGCATCTTCAGCCGAATGAAACGAAAACTGGATGAAATACCGAAGAATGTCGGCGAAAACAGAGAGATAAAAATCGTTGATGTCGGCACCAGTGATGATGCCCTGCGACTGGAAACGAATTTGTTAAACGAAGCAATGAAAGAGCATTTCAATTTCCGTCCGATGACCTTTGAGGAAGATGTATATTATACCCGAGAGCAGGAAAAACAAGGTGTTAAGTATAATATTTTTGTCGGTTATCTTTTAAACGAACCCGCGGGCATAATGATAACAATGATTGACCCGCACGAGATTCGTCACCAGAAAAAGAATGTCACGTGGCTGGCGGTTTTAGGAGTCCTAAAACCTTTTCGCTCAAAGGGAATTGGCAAGGCATTAATGATTTATGCGATGAAATATTTAAAAGAACAAGGTATGGACGAAGTGATACTTGGTGTTGATGACACTAACATCACAAAAGCAATCAAGATTTACGAAAGTCTTGGGTTTGAGATTATCCTTAAATCTTATTGGTATCTCAAAGAACTTTAAAACCGAAAAAGTAGCCGTAAATTAAACACTGAACTGCACCGAATATAACTGAAAATATAGACGCTAAAGTTTTTATGAAACCTTTTTCCGTTTCTTGCGTATAACCTTACGATGACTAAACACAGCGAATTTGAAATCCTCATCCAGAAATG
>CAZXRM010000112.1:3098-5366 GCA_964642595.1 uncultured bacterium | reverse complement strand
GTCCATAACAGGTAAACAAAATAAGTCTTGCGAAGATGCGTGTAAGAGTAAATTGCAATTAAAAGCCCGAAAAGTAAGACCGCCATAAGTACAAAACTCGAAAACGAATAGGCGAGTAAATCAAAATTGATGCTTGGTCCAGCCCACGCTGAACCGTTCACCAAACCCAGCGTATAACTGAAGCCGCCCTGTGCGAAAATAATAATGCCCGAGATAAAACCGACGAGCATCGTCAGTATCGAAATTATGTAAACCGGATTTTTGCTGGATTTAAATTCTCTTTTTGGATATAAAAGCATCAACAAACCGACTGCAAAAGGTACTGCAATCGGGAATAAAAGAATATTATTGCTCATATCATCACTCCTTTAAACCATCTTTCGGACGCAGATTGACAGGATATTTCAGATATTAATCCTGATAAATCTGCGTTTATCTGCGTCCCTAAATTCATATCTGCGTTCCTAATTTAATACTCATTAACCTTATTGCAGACCGGCTTTTTCGAAAACTAATCTTGCATAATCAGTTCCGACCAGAATTGCATCTCTTGCCATATCAAAGACCGGTGTGCGGATTGCCGGAATTAACATTACGCCCATCGCCAGGCAGAATATTGTCAGTATTACTAAAGTCGTCACCATCAATACCGGTACTTCTTTGATTTTAGCAAGCATCTCCGGTAAAGGACTTAAGAATGCCTGCCTCTGGACTTTAATAAATGAAGCAAGCGTCAGAATTGCGGCGATACCGGCAATTGCCGCCAAGAGATAATACTGTGCTTGAACCGCAGCAATGATTAAAATCAGTTTTGACCAGAATCCGTTAAACGGCGGCACGCCGGCTGCGGAAAATGACCCGATAAACCAGCTCACGGTCGTGACCGGCATTTTTTGGGACAATCCTCCCATTTTGGTTATATCCCTGGTATGGGTCTCGTATTCAATTGCACCCGAATCAAAGAACAATAACGACTTGAATACCGCATGATTTGCTAGATGAAACAAACTGCCGAAAATTGCCAAAGGTGTGCCGATACCAAATCCCAGAAGCACATAACCGATATGGCTGATACTACAATAAGCAAGCAGCCGCTTTATATCAGTCTGCCCTAACTGCAATATCACGCCGATAATCATCGACAACCCAGCAAGCACCAAAAGAATAGTCGAAACAATATGTGTCATTCCCAGCACATTGTAGAAAATCCTTACCATCGCATAAATACCCAGCACTTTAATAACCACGCCCGATAGCATTGATGAAATCGGTGCTGGTGCCGAAGGGTGCGCATCCGGCAGCCAGGCGTGAAACGGGACGAGCGCGGCTTTTAAACTGAACCCGACAATGAAAAGTATTGAAAGAAACATCATCAAAGCTGGCTTGGGATTTTGAGCAAAAATTCTTGAAATGTCTGCCATATTCAAAGTCCCGGTCGAAGCATAAATCAAAGCGATGCTTAACAGCACCATCAGCGAGCCAACTTCAGCTAATACCATATACTTAAACGATGCTTCAAGCTCCTGTTCACCGATACCAAAACTGACTAAAATATACGAAGCAATTGCCGAGATTTCAATAAACACAAACATATTGAACAAGTCGCCGGTGATGGCAATACCGTTCATTCCACCGACTAAAAGCATAAGCAAAGCATAGAACTTGTATTTAGAAGTATAGCGCTCCATATAATTGATTGAGAACAGGGATGCCATCAAAGCGATGAAGTTGATGATAATCAGCATAAAAGACGAAAGACCGTCAACAACCAAAGTAATGCCAATCGGCGGACGCCACGAACCCATAAACGACAAAAGCATAGATTCCCGATATACGGTCATCAACAAAAACGACGACAAAACCAAATTGGCAAGTATTGCAACTAAAGCCCAGATATCGGAAAATCGTCTTGATTTATTTTTCAAAATTGACCCGACCAGATAAATAATAAATGCCGAGCCAAAAGGTATTGCAATCAATAACGGTATAAGTTTATCCATTTATTCTCCTTATATTAGTAGCGAGTAGATAGTAATGAGTATATAGGAAAAATCCCTCGCTGCTCGTTGCTCGCTACTCGTTACTTTCAAACTCACTAACTTATAACTCATAAACTCACAAACTCATTAACTCACCTGATGTTCCAGTCTGGCTGGTTTCAAGTGTTTTATCAATTCTTTTAATCAGGCCGGACAGGACCTTTCCCGGTCCGACTTCAATAAATTTATTAAACCCAAGTGCTTTTGCGGTCTCGATAGTTTTTGTCCA
>CAZXRM010000112.1:1551-2998 GCA_964642595.1 uncultured bacterium | reverse complement strand
ACTGATTCAAAATCCAAAACTCCTGCGCAGTACAAGGCAGAATACTCACCTAAACTATGACCACAAACAAGTTCTGGAAAAATATTTCTTTGTTTAAGCAATTCGCAACAGGCAATCGAATGGACTAAAATCGCGGACTGGGTAATGTTGGTATTCCTTAACTCGTTATCCGGTCCTTCAAAAGATAATTTTTTTATCGGTATTTCGAGAATTTGTTCGGCTTGGTCATAGATTTGTTTTATCTCTGTATAATTTTCATACAAATCTTTTCCCATACCAACATACTGTGACCCTTGACCTGGGAAAGCGAAACAATATCTGTTCATCAGTTGCTTAAATTTTAAACAAATATATTGAAAAGTCAATAAATATTTACAATAAATGGACTATCTATGGCTGATTCGGTTCACGGTTCTTGCTGCAATTCATATCGGAAACACTATTGACCCCGTTAGAAATGACAATTAGAATTTATTCCGTCACAATATTAAGCATGAAATACAACACTCGAATATGATTTCTAACGGGGTTGACATTAGGCAACAAATTTTTTATGCTATATTGCTATAAGCTAAATTGCTATCTTGCTAACACGGGCGATTAGCTCAGCTGGTTAGAGCGCATGCCTCACATGCATGAGGTCACCTGTTCAAATCAGGTATCGCCCATTTTTAATTTACCACGAAGTGGTTTAAACTATTTTTTTTCGTAACCACGGATTAGACGAATTTAACGGATTTTTCTTTTTTCTTAATCGGTCTAATCGGTGTAATCAGTGGTTTCATTTTAGCACGAATAAATCACAATAGGAGTAAACAATTTATTGGCACATCGATAATTATGATTGCCTATTTACCAGTTCTTTAAATCCTTTGATTGTTACTTCTCGCACTTGTTGTAAAAATTCTTTTTTACATCCCTTTTTAATCCATTTCTCGGTAATCTTATCCAATGCCAAATTTAATGCGCCAAGATTTTCGGATAAGATTTTTTTTATCTCGTCAACGTTCGTGTTCTGCTCAATTTTTTCATAATATTTTCTTAGCGCCCGATAGCATTCACGGGAATAAAGTTTGTAAGCCAAAAACCATATTTCGCCGACGACCAGTTCGTTTAGTTTCCGGTGCACTTTGGTTTCGATATATTCGTTTTTTATCCGGTGCTTGGCAAAATTGATGCCGGCTTTTTGAAATGAAGCGGTCGAAAGCGATTTCGATTTATTTCTCGGATGTTTGATATAAATTTCATATTTCATACACTCGCGGTCTGCTTTCCGATAAGTCTGGAGCGTGAAATCTTGGGAAAACTCCATCCCGGTTTTCATCATCGCCCTTGACATATTTTTATCATGCTCGGCATTAAGCTCACGCCGTGCGATTTCGTCAAAAAAGCCGGAATAGCGAACCCCGCAATTTCTGAGATACGAAAGAATGATACCCAATGACGG
>CAZXRM010000112.1:0-1451 GCA_964642595.1 uncultured bacterium | reverse complement strand
AAGTAGAATAAAAATCAACTGCTTTTTTCGTATATCTCGATGATTTTAGGATTGTTAGTCAAATTTATCTAAAAAATACGGTATAGTTCCCCCAGTAGCCCTGTCGGTCGGTCGGGTAGTCGAGATGATAGTGACTGTAGAAATAAATTAGACAATGACAAACGCTGCCTATTAAAGAACGTATTAGATTACCTATTACGACTCTAATTACTCCATAAACCTGCAAATAAATTACGGGATAACTCAGGGATTATATCCGTAGGTCTATCCGGACATAAGACCGATAACAAGTCAGGAAATGACATAGATAACCAGCTACGCCACTCGGAAACTTGTAATTTAAAAAACAAAATTGAGTTTAAAAGAAAATTTGTTATGAATTTTCTTTTGCAAAAAATGAATTATCTGGATAAATATCGCTATAATACAGTGTCAACGTGGGCTGAACACAAAGAAGTTTAGGATCGTCAATTTTTCTCCATCCCTTTACATCACCTTTTTCAATCTTGCGTGGTTCTATTCTATCTGTTTTAATAGAATTGGTAATCACACGACCAGATTGTTCGTCTTTGAATCCTTGTACATGAATAGGTAAATTTCCAAAATAACATTCTTCTTTAATTTCAACTTGAGCGATTAATGTTGTTCTGTATTTTCTGTCATTTATTTCAATAAATAAATTTTCGCCTAACAAGACTTCTTTCTCACCAGCTTCGTGTTTTATTTCTTGCTTATTCCATTTTTTTACAATTAATTCTTTAATAGTTCCCAAAGGTTTGTCATCGACATCGAAAACTCTAAAACCAGTAACATCAATATTTGAAATTTCGGGTGGTAATATTTCGAAGTTTTTAAATATAAAACTACATCCTTTTAAATGGCATCTTGCCAATAACACAGGAATTGAAACATATGCTTTCCAATCTATGTTTTCTGTATCAATAAGACGAAATGTATCAATACAATATACTTTTGCCAATTCAATAGCAGCTGGTGTAAAACCACTACTCGAAACTACTGCACCTTTATTGGCTCTTATATCTTTTATTTTTGTAGCAACTTCTTCAATAATATTAATATCAACTGGATCTTTATGGTTTTTACATTCAATTGCAATCAAGATTTTATATTGAGCTACTTGTCTTTTTATGCTTATGTCGATTTGCCGAGATGTTTTCGAATCGACACCCATTATGGAATCATCTAATTTTACCTCTGCGTCATTTGTCAAATTCTTTTGAATATCATATATTAACTTCTCAAATTTTTTCCATTTCGGTTCAAGTGTGTTTGTTGACATATTTTAATTTAGACTTATGTGAGGAGTCGCACCCCAACAAATTGTAAATTCCTTTAGTATAGCGAAATCTTTACCGACTCAGTTCGTTCTCCTTCAATTTCTATTCTTGCAAAATAAACACCCGATGGTTTTTGTGCTTTGCTGATTTTAA
>CAZXRM010000111.1:0-5453 GCA_964642595.1 uncultured bacterium | reverse complement strand
GATGCCGACTCGGCTGATGGCTGGAGTTTCAATGCATTAACCGAACCGCGGGGCAGTGACACGCTCGCATTAAATATTACGCGATATATGTCAATCTGCGGCGGGCAGTTCTACTTAAGCCGCGGCAATGTCATTCGAATCTTACCCAATGCCGGCGATACCTGGATTGTTTATTCAGCTCGATTATCGGCTGCTCCGTCCTATTCTGAATTTCAGATTATCAGTCATCCGATGATTGTCGCCGACACTCAAATATCTACTCTCAAAGTCAAAGTCGTTCCCAATCCTTATTTAGTGCGCGATGAATGGGAAAGACATCCTGATTTCAGAAAGATTAAATTCATTAACCTGCCGACCGAATGCACAATACGTATCTACACCTTTGCCGGTGATTTAATAAAAACTCTCACTCATAACGCAACTAAGACCGCATCGCCGGGCAATGTTCCGCTTGAAGCCGGCGGTGACGAAGACTGGAACCTCTTGACCGAATCCAACCAGAAACCATCGCCCGGCATTTACTTTTTCCATATCGAATCAAAAACCTCAAATCAAATCGGTAAATTTGTGATTATCTATTAAGGAGACAAACAATGAAATTCAAATATCAAAAATCAAATATTAAATATTTGCTAATCCTAACTGCTATCTCCTTACTTCTTACTACTCCTGCCTTCGGTGTTTTCACCAAACTCGGTATGGCAGGAATGCCGTTTTTAAAACTCGGTGTGGGACGCGCCACCGGTATGGGCGATGCTTTTGTTGCGATTGCCGATGATGCGTCAGCTGCTTACTGGAATCCGGCTGGACTGGCTCTGCTTAAAAATCGCGAAATCATTTTAAATCATATTGACTGGGTGATGGAAACCCGGCACGAGTTTATCACCGCTGCTTTCCCGACCAATCTCGGCACTTTTGCTTTCTCGCTTACGAATGTTGATTATGGTACTTTTGAAGAAACAACGATTGACCAGTATCAGGGCACCGGACGCACTTTCAGTGCAACCGACTTGGCGTTTGCCGTATCTTTTGCCCGTATGTTTACGGATAAATTTTCGTTCGGTGGTTCGGTTAAAACAGTGCAGCAGCGTATCTGGGATTTATCGGCATCGGCATTTGCCTTTGATTTAGGCACTTATTACAATACCGGATGGCGAAACCTGCGACTGGCAATGGCGATTGCCAATTTCGGTCCGGATGCAAACTTCTCGGGCAAACAACTCGATTTTACCGAAAACAATCGAAGCGACTGGACCTGGCCCTGGACCTATGAAGAAATACCGGCAACTTATAAAACCGACAAGTTTCCTTTGCCGATTATCTTCCGATTTGGATTTGCCTATGACATAATCAATCAGGATAATATGAAACTGACCTGGGCAACTGATTTGGCGCACTACAACGATATCAATGAGAAGGTAAATATCGGATTAGAATATACGTTCACAAATTTCGCTTTACGCGCCGGCTATATTTTAAATACCGATGCTGATTATTCGCAAAATCTGCTCTGGAAAACCGGATTGTCATTCGGTGCCGGCTTTTATGTTTCGCCGGTTTCCAATCTCAAATTAAAACTTGATTATGCCTATCGAGATGTGGGTCGGCTTGGCGGTTCGCATCGAATTACCTTACAAGTTGGATACTAAATTATTATAAATAAACCGGGGCGAGTAATATATTTACTCGTCCCTTTCTTTTTTTGAAAAAAGCATTAGAATAGTATTATGTCTATTGTAATTAAAAACGCATCTCAGATTTTAACCTGTTCTGGCAGAGATTTAGGGATAATTAATAACGGTTTAATCTATATAAATAACGGAAAAATCTATTCGGTTAAACCAGATTCTAAATTCCGTATTCCAAATTCCAAAACCATAGATGCAAAAGGTTGCATATCTATGCCTGGTTTTATCGACTGTCATACTCATCTCGTGTTTGCTGGCTCTCGCGAAAACGAATTTGCTATGCGATTAGAGGGCAAAACATATAAAGATATTCTTAAAGCTGGCGGTGGTATCTTGCAGACCGTTCGCGCAACTCGTAAAGCATCGGAAAATGAACTTTTTAAATTAGCCCAGCAAAGAATTGAAGAACTGATTAAATGGGGAACAACAACAGTCGAAATCAAATCCGGTTATGGGCTCGATACAAAAACCGAATTAAAAATTCTTCGAGTTATAAAAAAAATTCAGCAAGCCAATAAAGACCGAATCACAATCGTCTCAACTTTTTTAGGCGCACACGCTATCCCTGCCGGAGTGAATAAATCAGACTATATTAATACCATTATCAACAAGATGTTGCCAATAGTTGCTAAGGAAAACTTGGCACAATTCTGTGATGTATTCTGTGAAAACTTTGTATTCAATGCTAAAGAAAGCAAGAAAATTCTCGAAGCTGCTAAATCTTACGGATTGATGCCGAAAATTCACGCGGACGAGATTGAAAGTTCGGGCGGTGCCGAAATCGCGGGTGCGGTTAAAGCAATTTCCGCCGAACATCTGCTCTATCCCTCAGATAATGGCTTAAAAGCAATGAAAAAGAATAATGTGACTGCAGTATTATTACCTGGCACAACCCTGTTTCTAAAATCAAAACAGATTCCGCCGATTGATAAAATGAGAAAACTGGGATTGACGATTGCTCTGGGTTCGGATTATAATCCCGGCACTTGTATGATTTACCAGATGCCGATTATTATTGCCTTAGGTTGCTTACTCTATAACTTAACACTTACTGAAGCAATTCGAGGAGTTACAATCAATAGCGCTAAGTCTTTGGGCTTAGAAAATAAAATCGGTTCAATTGAAGTAGGCAAAGATGCCGACCTGATTATCCTTGATACTCCAGATTATAAAAACATCCCGTATCAATTTGGAAAAAACCTTATAAAAACCGTAATAAAAAAAGGCAAGGTAGTTTATTCAAAATAAAACACGCTCATTAATACAATATTTTCTTCCTGATTAAATATTATTTAGCTAAACAACTTAAAGATAATTTTCCCTTGATTCTTGAAAATTTCCAATTGTCAAAAATGTTACAAATCTGTAACAAAGTTTTTTAATGGATTTTACTGCCAACCGATTAAACCTTAACAACTAATCTCTAATCCACAAAAACAAGGGGAGGTATCCCCCCTATCTTGCACTATTTCATGTTTTAGGTCAAAAAGAATACTTCGCAGCAATCCTATAAAAACCTGTAAGTCAAGATGTAATTATGCTGGTTGTTGCTCTCCTGAATACCCAGGTTTTTGTCAATGTCCGTGAAATGCTGGGTTAAATTGCTAGACAAATTCAATCGCCAGACATTTAAGTGCTTGCTCAAGGGCGTATCGACAATCATCAGGTGAGAGTTCTGGCAATAAAAACCGATTATAAATATTTTACTGTGCTGGCCTGACGATGATTATCGGCGTACACGCGTCACCTTGACCAGCCGGATTATCATCAAGTGCTTCTTCGATTAGTTTTATATCCGAGCCCTTGGATGCGCTCACTACCCAACACCCGGTAATATCATTGACATCAACGATTGCGACATTAACGCCAATTTTATCTGCCAAATCCTGCGTAACCTTTTCCGGGTCTTTTGGTCCTAATATAACGCAATCAAGATATTGTTTTAAACCGGCGGTGCCTGGTGCATCAATCATTCTTGCTTGAATTCCTGCTACGCGATAGAAGTCTCCTCGACGACCAAACAATTTAGTAATCGCACTGACCAAGGATGCCAGCAAGATTCTTAACGCGCCGCTTTCTCGAATTGCGCACTCCATTGAATAAGGATTACGCAGTCCGATACCGTAAGGAACCTTTCGGACAAAACGCCATAATATCCTTGCCAATAACCCGGGTTTTATTCGACTGGTTGGTACTGCCCTGCCCTGCGTCATCGCAACAACGCTTTCGCTGATTGTGATAATATCATTAGGTTTCCGAATGTCTCTTGTATATTTTTCGATTACATCATCAATCTTATCTTTGTCCGTAATAATATGCGTCTTGACTGCAATTATCTCATAATTTTTACTATTTGATACTCGCCCCGCACCGAGCTTTGCTCTGGTGCGTCGGGTTTGATTTTTGATATTCATAACTACACCTTCAGCTTCCTTAAACTTAAATTCCGCCTAATTCCAATCCCGGCATAGACCAGCCAGTTTATGAAAAACGGGTATTGCTTCTTATAAAATTTATCATAAAAAATCTTCATCGCATCGTAAAAGTAATTGACCGATTTTCTTTTGGTCTCAGCCGTTGCTTTCGTCATTTTTGAAGTTTCTTTTTTTATACCAGAAGAAGTCCCTTTATAATGAATGATTTTCGCATCCGGATAATAGAATATTTTACCGCCGGCTTGTTTTATCCTAAATGACCAGTCAACATCTTCGCCAAAGAAAAAATAGGTCTCGTCAAGAAGACCAACCTTATCAATCATTTTCTTTCGGACTAAGAAAAAGCATCCGCTTGGCGAATCAATTTCGTGCGGTTGGGAAAGCGCTTGATAAGTTAAATGATATTGACCAAATAATTTACTCTTCGGGAATATTTTATCAAGCTTGGCAAAGTAGCATAAAGACGCCCAAGGCGTCGGAAATCCCCGATGGCACGCTTGGTCCAAATCCCCGTTTTCCAATTCAACCCGGCAGGTTACCGCAGCAATCTCCGAATGATTTTCAATATAATCGAGTGTTTTTTCAATTCCTCCTGAAGTGTTCTCCGTGTCTGAATTTAATAATAGAACAAATTCACCCTGTGCTAATTTCATTGCCTGATTGTTGGCTTTGGCAAAGCCATAATTTTCTTTGTTCTCGATTAATCTAACCCAGGGAAATTGAGATTTGATGGTCGCAACCGAATCATCACTTGACGCATTATCCACAACAAAAACCTCGTTATTTTTATCACTGCCAATATTAGCAATGCTTTTCAGACAGCGAACCGTTATATTTTTTGTGTTATAACTGAGAATTATAATAGATAATTTTTTATTTGCCAATTTATTTCCCTTTCAATACGGCTAATGTCTGTTGTGCAGTTTTATCCCAAGTAAACTGCTTTGCCCGTTCTCTTCCTTTATTTCTTAAAGTTTCCTTTAATGTTTGATTATTAATTAAATTTTCTATCTGTGATACCAGTTCATCAATTGATTCTGGATTAAATTTTAGAGCCGCATCACCGCCTATCTCGTCAAGCGAAGATGTATTACTGCAAATAACCGGCACTCCGCATGCCATCGCTTCGATTAACGGAAGTCCGAATCCTTCATATAAAGACGGAAAAACAAAGACCTCTGCCCCATTGTATAAATAAGGCAAATCATCAATTTGCACATAGCCAAGGATTTTTACCCGTTCTTTTAATCCTAACTTATCAATCGTTTTGAAGATATCATTTGCTTTCCAGCCTTTTTGGCCGACAATTACTAAATCGAGGTCTGTTTTC
>CAZXRM010000110.1:0-5513 GCA_964642595.1 uncultured bacterium | reverse complement strand
ATATTATACCGTATAGAACAAAGGAGATAAAATATGCCAAGAATAATACACTTTGATATGGCTTCAAAAGAGCCGGAAAAAACCATAGCATTTTATTCGAAAGTCTTTGGTTGGAAATTCAATAACTGGGGTGGTCCGATGAACTATTGGATTATTACAACCGGACCAAGTGATAAACCTGGCATTGACGGCGGGCTTTCTCGAGGTGAACCGTTAAGTAATTATGTAAATACGATCTTGGTCGATTCGTTGGACGAGACGATAAATAAGATTATTGCCAATGGCGGTAAGATTACACAAGCTAAAGGAACAATACCTGGAATTGGTTGGTTTACGGTTTTTCAGGGACCGGATGGTAATGCCTTTGGTATATTACAGGGCGACCCAAACGTCAAATAGCAGGAACTAAGCATCGCTACCAGTTCATTTACCCAAAAAGTCATTGATATTATAAAAAGTATTCCAAGCGGGAAAGTCGCGACATATGGGCAGATTGCTGACCTTGCGTGTAATCGTTATGCGGCAAGACAAGTTGTCTGGATTTTAAATTCACAATCCGACCTGCACAAATTACCTTGGCAGAGGGTTATAAATAGTCAGGGTAAAATCGGCTTAAAAGGTGAAGGTTATAAATTACAGAAAAAGTTTTTATTACAAGAGGGTATCAAATTTGACGAGAAAGATAAAATCAGCTTTCGAGAATTTTTATGGCAACCAAAAATAAAACAATAGATTATTCGACTGTTCTTAATCAATCTTTAAAGGTTTTTTTTACTGATTTTGTCAAGGTTAGTCTTAAAAATCCGTCTCAGGCGTTATTTTTCTATAAAACGGTGGGGTGGCAGAAACAAGCAGCAAGGACCCGCGAGAACTGGGAAAAACAAAGCATTCATGTCCCGCCAATCGCAATATTCAGCATCACTAATCAATGTAATCTGAAATGTAAAGGATGCTATCATTGGGAACTGCACAAGGAATCTGGACCAGAAATGAACACCGATAAAATAAGGAGTGTTATTCAAGAAGCCAAAGACTTAGGAATTTCTTTTATGGTACTTGCGGGTGGAGAACCTTTTGTGCGACAAGAAATTTTGGATATTACAGAAAACTTTCCGGAGATAATTTTCTTAATATTTACCAATGGCTTGATGATTAATGAAGAGCTGGTTGCCAAAATTAAGAAACAGAAAAATGTTGTACCAGTCATTAGCCTTGAAGGTTATCGCGAAGATACAGACATGCGACGTGGCAAGGGTGTTTATGATAAGTTAAAATCAATCATTGATAACTTAAAGAAGAATAATATATTTTATAGTATTTCAATCACTATCTCAAAGCAGACATTTGACGATGTTTTTGATGAGGAATTTATTAAGAATTTAGTTGATTTGGGCTGCAAATTGTTTTTCTTTGTCGAATATACGCCGATTAAAGAAGGAACTGAGGATTGGATTATCACTACTGAACAGCGAAACAGAATTATGGATACAGTAAAGACATTACGCAAAAAATATAAGTCGCTGTTCATTGCGGTCCCGGGCGATGAAGAAGAAATTGGCGGATGCATGTCAGCCGGCAAAGGTTTTGTACATATCAGTGCTGACGGCAATGTTGAACCCTGCCCTTTCGCACCGTATTCAGATACGAATTTAAGGGAAATGTCATTAAAAGATGCATTGCAGTCCAAGTTTCTTAAAAGTATCCGTGATAGTCACGAGCATCTGAGCGAGACCGAAGGTGGTTGTGCCTTGTGGGTAAAACGGGAATGGGTGCGGTCAATGCATAAACAAGAAACCGCTAAAAAGTAAATGGAGAAATTAATGACAGAAAAGAAATTATTTGATGAGATACGAAAATTTTGCAAAAAAAACGCTGATGAAAAGCTTGTTAAAAAATATGCGCGATATTTTGTTGAAGGTTATGACGCGTATGGAGTTGATGGTAAGCTCAGTGAAGAGCAAAGAAAATTATGGTTTGAGAAATATAAAGACGAGCTAGGTTTTGATGGATTTCTGAAACTCGGGGATTTATTAGTGAAAGATGGTAAATATGAAGAAGTCTTTTTTGCAATCTGGTTCGCCGGCAAGTTTCAAAAAGAATTTAAACCGAAAACCCTCAATAGATTTTATCAATGGATTGATAGTGGTGTAAAAAACTGGGCGCATTCGGATGTTATGTCGGGTGAAATTCTATCAATATTTCTAACCAAAGGTATTGTCCACTTAGACACATTTTCCGACTGGCGAATATCTAAAAACAAGTGACACCGACGAGCAGTGCCAGTCACAATGATAAAATATTTAAAGAGCGAACCGCCTATCAAAGGACTCTTGGATTTTATTGATCCTTCAATGATGGACGAAGAGAAAGTTGTACGTCAGGGTTTAGGTTGGTTTTTACGCGAGGCATGGAAAAGAAATCCGACACCAGTTGAGAAGTTTCTTTTAAAATGGAAAGATAAATGCGGACGGCTTATTATTCAGTACGCAACCGAGAAAATGAAACCAAAAGAAAAAGAAAGATTTCGCAAGACTAAAGATAAGGAATAAAGTTGCTTTTCTACCTACTCCGCCATGGCGAGAGCGTCGCTAATGTAACACATACTTTTGCTTCGAGAAAACTCGACCTGCCATTAACCGAAACCGGATTTGAACAAGCACGCCAGATTGCTGGGCCGATGAAAACACTCGGATTTACTAAAATCTACTCCAGCCCATTAATCCGTGCCCAACAAACTGCTGATATTATTGGAGATGTTTGTAAGCTCAACCCAATTATAACTGAAGAGCTACGTGAGGTTGATGTCGGTATCCTAGATGGTAAGTGTATTGAAGAGTATGACCGACAAAAGATATATGACGAAGTAATTGGTAAATGGAACATTGGACAATACAAAATTTGCTTTCAGAATGGCGAAAATCTAATAGATGTAAAAAATAGAATTGACAAAATATTAAATATTATTGATAATACTGACCAAAAGGTATTAGTTGTCGGTCACGGATTGTTGTTTATGGCGTTTATCTGGCTGTTTTGCGATAATCACGGTTCAAAATATAACAACGGTCGGATAAACCGATGTCATTACTCAATTATTGAAAATTGCAATGGACGGTTTCAAATATTAGAGCACGACATTGCACCAGAAAATAGTGAAAAGGGTAAATATTAGAAAGGAGAAAATATGAGAAAAATAATTGTTTTAATATTAATAATAGCTGGTTTTATATTCGCTGATGGCATATCAAATAAAACTATGCAGGGCTGGACAAATAATTATACCGGATTTGAGGAAAATTTAGGTCAGGTAGCTGATTTAGAAAACAATCCAGTGTCTTCTGTTCTATACCGACTTAATCTTCCCGAATATAACATTTCCTTAAATGAAAATGGCGTAAGTTTTGTTATTTACGAACATGATAATTTTAGCCGTTTTGATATTGAACCGGTTAAGGGCAAAATCGATAAAAGTAAAATAGAAGTATCTGACGAAGTTCCTGGGTATAATAACTATTACCTGTCACATTGTCCCAATGGTGCTCTTAATGTCAAATCTTATCGCTGTATCAAGATAAACAACTTATATCCTGGAATTGACTGGGTGTGGCAATGTGGTAATCAGGTTCGCGACGAATTTATAGTAAAACCTAATGCAGATATAAGTCAGATAAAACTCAATATAAAATGGGCTGATGTAGATCTTAGTGATGGCAATGAACTGCTTTATTCAACACCGCTTGGGAGTATAAAGGATGGAGAAATTTATGTTTATGAAAAAGAAGGAGGAAAGGTACCCGCTTCTTATAAAAAAGATGAACAAGGTTTTATAACATTTGATATAAAAGGATATGACAAGAATAAAACTTTAGTAATTGACCCGCCATTAGAACGGTTATGGGCAACTTATTATGGCGGTAGTGGGCAAGATAATTGTGATGGTTCTCGCACAATGGGCGCAATTACTACTGACCATTCCGGTAATATTTTTGTTACTGGATTTACACTATCGGCCAATTTCCCGACTCAAAGTCTGGGTGGTAGCTCCTATTTTCAAGGAACCAATGCTGGCACAATGGATGCCTTCATTTTGAAATTTAACAACGCCGGGGTAAGACAATGGGCAACTTATTATGGTGGTACTGCCGATGAAATGGGTATTTCCATTACAACTGACAATTCGGAAAATGTGTTTGTTACCGGCAATACTTTTTCTTCACCTAATTTTCCAGTCTATGATCCAGGTGGTGGTGCCTATTTTCAGCCAACCGGCGGAGGAAGCGGGGATGTTTTTATTTTAAAATTTACCAATGCTGGTGTAAGATTGTGGGCAACATATTATGGCGGGAGTACGAGTGATGTTGGCTATTCGATTGCAACGGATGGTTCAGGAAATATATTTTTATCAGGAAATACGTATTCTGCCAATTTTCCTACTGTTAATCCTGGTGGTAATGTCTATTATCAAGGAACTCTTGCTGGCTCTTTTGATGCTTACATTGTAAAATTTACCAATAGCGGTGTCAGACAATGGGCGACTTATTATGGCGGAACCGATGATGATATCGGCTATGGCATTACATCCGATACTATCGGCAATATATTTTTGACGGGCATGACCCGCTCAACCAATTTTCCAATTTATGATGCCGGTGGTGGTGCTTATTATCAGTCCAGCATTCTTGGTTATCGGACGGCCTTTATCTTAAAATTCACCAATATCGGTGTTAGACAGTGGGCGACATATTATGGCGGTAGCACCAATGATTATGGCTTGGCAATTGCATCCGATGTTTCAGGGAATATCTTTGTCACCGGCAATACTGCTTCAACCAACTTCCCAACCTATGATGCTGGCGGCGGCGCCTATTATCAAGCGAGCAATGCGGGAAGCGATGATGCATTTATTTTAAAATTTAATAATAGCGGGGCAAGATTGTGGGCAACATATTATGGCGGCAGTTCGGGCGATTTTGGTCGGTCGATTACAACCGATTCTTCAGGTAATATATTTATCACCGGCAATACTTTATCATCTAATCTTCCTTTATATAATCCAGGCGGTGGAGCGTTTTATCAAGGAACTCTTACCGGCGGTCACGAAGCGTTTATTTTAGGATTTAATAATGTCGGGGTACGACAATGGGCAACTTTTTATGGCGGTTCGAGCACAGATTATGGGATGTCAATTATAACCGATGCTCTGGGCAACATATTTTTAACTGGATTTAGTCTATCCTCCAATTTCCCGACTTATAATCCAGGTGGCAGTACTTATTATCAAGGGGCCAGTGCCGGCAGTTATGATGCATATATTTTAAAGTTTGCCAGCGCTACAAGTGGTATTGAAGAAACCCGGGTTGCTCTAATAAATCAAACAACAAATATCACATGTAATACATTCTTTACGAACCGAATAGTTCTAAGATTCGTTAATTCACAAGATAAAGAAGTAATGGTTGCTATTGCTAATGCATTAGGCGCGGCGCTATATAAAAAAACATTGTCATCGTCTC
>CAZXRM010000109.1:0-5547 GCA_964642595.1 uncultured bacterium | reverse complement strand
TCCAAGCCTAAATTATAGCAAATACCCGTGTCCAGTGCCAGAGGGGTGCGTTCCATGTGCACGTCAAGATGCAATTATAAAATAAATGACAAATAACAAATGTCAAATTTCAAATAAGAACTTAACCACGAAGACACGAAGAACACGAAAGGATTTTTTTCGTGCTTTCATTATTTCGTGCTTTCGTGGTTATCTTTTCATTTGGAATTAGAAATTTGACATTATTATTGACATAATTATTAATAATTTGTATGCTTATATCAGTGAAAAATGTGTTGCAGTATTATATGAAATTGAATCGTAAATGAGAATTAAGCAGTTAATCCTGAACGGATTTAAATCTTTCCCGGATAAAACAACCGTTACTTTTGACCCTCTGGTCAATGCGATTGTTGGTCCGAATGGTTGCGGTAAAAGTAATGTCTTGGATGGTCTGCGCTGGGTAATGGGTGAAGCAAGTTTTACTCAGATGCGGTGCGCCAAGACCGAAGATTTGATATTTTCCGGCAATAATGTACACCCACCGGACAATTTTGCCGAAGTGACTTTAATTCTTAGTAATCATGAAGAGCAGAACAGCACTCAGCAAACCGAGCGCCCGCTTTACAGTCTGGGTGCGGAAATCGAAGTCAAGCGCAGGTTTTACCGTTCCGGCGAATCCGAATTTTTCATCAACCGCAAGAGTTGCAAACTAAAAGATATTCAGGACTTGTTTACCAGCGGTGGTGGTTCCGGTCACAGTTATTCGATATTCGATTTGCCCAAGATGCGCCAAATCATCAGTTCCAATTTAAAGGCACTGTTTATCGAAGCCGCCGGGCTTGCCTTTTATCAGGAACGTAAGGATGAAATCGAGCGCAAACTTAAATTAACATCAGATGATTTGATTCGGCTCAATGATATAATAATTGAGCGAACCCGCATCACAAGAACTTTAAAAAGACAGGCATACCGTTTAATGGCATTTGAAAAAGTCAAAGAACAGGAAAGACATCTGCAGGTTGCTTTATTAAAATTCGATTATCAGAAAATCGGTACGGAAGAACAGACAATCGGCGGGCAGGTTGATTTACTTGCCAGCCAGATTGCCACAATCGAAAATAATATAACATCCGCAGAAACCCGGCGTAGTGAATTGCGGAAAATCCTGCAGGAAAAAGAAGATGTGCGCAGTGGACTGCAAAAGGAAATTGAGTCAATCAAAGAACAAGTCATTATCAATGAAGAACGGCTCAAAGCCAATCTTGATAAGCAGAGTTTTCTTAAAACCGAACAGGATAAACTCCAGTCTGAATTCAGCTTTGTCGAGCAACTAAAATCCAATCAACAAGACCTTGATAGTAAAAAAGAGTATTATAATCAACTCTTAAACCTGCTTACTGGCAAAGAACAGGATTTTGAAAAAGTGCGGCAGAGCAACAAAGATTTGGATGCCGAACTTTTTTCCGACCAGCTGGCAATGGATGAATTGATTGAAAAAGACAAGCAGATTTTTATCCGGCTTTCACAAATCTCGACCGAGTTATCCGGACTTGACACAAAACTGCAAGACACCAATCGTTATCAGCAAAATCTGATTGATTCAATTGCTGCTCTCAGGTACGCCAAGTCCGAAAAAATTAGTATTCGCGAACGCACGAATTTATTACAGGAAAAACTCGGCAAAAATTTTCTCGGCTTGGTTCAGGAAAAAATCAGCCCCAAACCCGGTTATGAAAAAGCGGTCGAATCAGTACTGTCCAATATTTATGATGCATTTATCATAAACTCGTTTTCTGAATTCTCGCTCGAAAAAATTCCGTCTTCTCAGCAATGGTCAATTATCGCACAGTCTTATATCACTAATCCCCAACCCCGAATCCCTAAACCCATTTTTGCAACACCGCTTGGTGAATGTATCGAAATCAAATCACAACTTCCATCATCACTTCAGACAATTATTGATTCATATGTACTGGTCGAAAATTATTCCGACATTCAATTTGACTCAGTTAATGAACTGAATTATGTAACAAAATCCGGTATTATATTTAATAAATCCGGCGTGCTTTACATTCCCAAAGCACATAACGAACCCGAATTATTAACAAGTGATAAATCAAATCTTGACCATCAAATTCAGGCATTGACCAAAGAGAATGAAATCATCGAGAACCGCAAAAAAGAATTAGAGCAAACCCGTCAGAAATTACTTACAGAAAAGCAGGAAAAAGATAAAGAGAAAATTGTTGTCAGCAATGAACTAAAAGAAAAACAGGAAATAATCAATAACAAAAAACTTAAAGTAAAAGAAAATCTCGAGTCGGCCGGCAACTTCCTGTTCGATTTGACCAAACAGCGCGAAGAAATCTCCCGTCTTAAAGCCGAGCTCGATTTAGTCAATACCGAACTTGCCCGCGGTGACATGAGAAAAAACTCAATCTCCTCAATAAGACAGACGCTCAGCGAACTGCAAAACGAAGAGAATAATCTTAAATCGAATATCGCTGAATTACAGGAAAAATTGAATCGGAAAAAAACCGAATTTGAAGCAACCGCGCTCGGGCAGATTGCCATAGAGTATGACGATTTAGAAATCAAAGTCACCGAGTATCGAATCAATCTCGACAACGAGAAAAAGAAATTATCGGAAAAACATCTGCACCGGTTTGAACTTCAAACCACCCGGGAAAATATCGAAAAGCAGGCAAACTTTTATTTGCCGGATGCCTTAAATATCTTGAAAAGCCCGGATACTGGTGAAACCAACATCGAAGAAACAAAAAAGCAGTTGAACTTGATTCAGAAGCGCATCACTGCCATCGGTCTTATCAATCCGCTGGCAAAAGACGAGTATGAAAAAGAAAAAGGAGCGCTCGACAAACTAACCAACCAGCACAAAGACATTGTCACTGCCCGTGACAACCTGATAATGGCATTGAAAGAACTGACTAAAAAAGCCGAGCAGATGTTTTTAGAAACATACGGACAGGTGCAGGTAAGTTTCCAGCGAATATTTAAAGAAATATTTGTCGAAGGCGATGCGGATTTAATGCTCGAAACTCCGGCTAATCCTTTGGAATCGGAAATCCGGATTATTGCCAAGCCCCGAGGCAAAGTTCCTAAGCGTCTTGACCAGTTATCCGACGGCGAAAAAGCTTTACTCGCTTTATCTTTATTATTTGCATTCTATGACATCAAACCCGCGCCGTTTGTATTTATGGATGAAGTTGATGCACCGCTCGATGACGCCAATGTCAAGCGTTTCACCCAATTCCTAAAACGCATCTCAGAGACCACGCAGGTTATAATAATTACTCATAACAAACTGACCGTGGAAATCGCCGCAGTTGTGATTGGCGTGACAACCGAAGAACCCGGTATCTCCAAAATCGTCTCGGTTCGCTTCAAAGACCTACCCGTAACTGCGGTAAAATCGAACTAATTGTAAATTGAAAAAATCTTTGATACTACTGATTACACGGATTCCTACAGATTTTTCTTTATTTTTAATCCGTCTAATCGGTCTAATCCGTGGTTAAATTCAGATGTCTTTTTTTTCTTCTCTTAGTAATGCTTTGAAAAAGACCCGTCAGATTTTCACGGGCGCGGTCAATGCCACATCCATTGAAGAACTCGAATCAATCCTTTTGCAGTCCGATGTCGGTTTTAAAAGCACCCAATATATATTAGAAGAAATCCAAAAATCAAAAAATAAAAACTATCATGAATCACTGAAAGAAATATTGATTAAAATTTTCACATCAAACCAATCCCCAAACCCTAATCCCCAAACCCTAATTCTCAAACCCCAAATTATTATGATTGTCGGGATTCCCGGCTCCGGTAAAACAACCACGATTGCCAAACTGGCGAATCATTGGCAGAAACAAGGGAAAAAAGTTGTGGTCTCGGCTTCCGACACTTATCGCGCCGCGGCTGCCAGTCAACTCAATATCTGGGCAGAAAGAGTTGGAGTCGAAATCGTCTATTCCGAAAAAGGACAGGATGCTGGTGCGATTGCTTTTGATGCAATCCAAAAAGCGCAGTCCAATGATTTTGATATTGTCTTGATTGATACGGCTGGTCGTCTGCACACCCGCAAAGATTTGATGGAAGAAGCAAAAAAAATCAAGCGGGTCTGTCAGAAATTTCGAACCGATGCACCAGACGAAATCTGGTTGATATTAGATGCAACCATTGGTCAGAACTCACTGGAGCAGGCAAAGACTTTTAATCAGGAATTAAAAATTACCGGTGCAATCATCACCAAGTTAGATGGCACGGCAAAGGGCGGTGTTATAATTCCGGTCGTCCGTGAACTCGGCATACCGATTCAATTTCTCGGACTCGGCGAAAATGCTGAAGACCTTGAAGAGTTTAATGCCGAAAAATTCATCCAGGCATTGCTCAACAACTCATAAAATCCGGTTAATACAATTTACTTTCTTATATTTTTCCCGAGCGTAAAACCTGACAACATTTTTGATGTGACACTTCTCGAACTTCTTGATTTTATAATTCTTGTGATGATAGATGGCATTCCAGATGGCAAACCGCTTGAAAAACGAGGTGGTTTAAAAGGTGATTTTCGACTCGTCAAATTAAACGGTCTTTTTCCAGTCAATTTAGCCGTCAAAAATCCAGTCTTTTTTCCCGACTTAAAAGACCCCCTGCATAATGGGGTACATACTTCAGACACCAACCCGTCACTGCCCCCAGGCGGGTTTGCAGTATTTTTAATTTCACCGCAGAGCACGCAGAGAAAAATATTCTTATCTTTCTCTGTACCTTTGTACCTCTGTGGTAATTCTTTCCTAAATATCAAAGAGCAAAACTACACTTATTGTCATTCTGAGCCCCGCACTTGTCATTGCGAGTGTTAGCGAAGCAATCTCTATCATAAGAAAGTGCGGGATAAACTCCGCCGAAGAATCTCTGACTCTCGCTAATTATTGACTCGTACTTTAATCCGAAACGCAGGTTCTCACCTTGCTCGAACTACGCTTCGCGTCCGTTACACTCAGGGTGACATTATTACGCTATTTCATTTGACATTTAGTCATTTAAAATTCATTAGAAATTTGAAATTAGTAATTAGAAATTTCTAACTAATGTGCTATTATACCATAAAATACTTATTTTGTCAATAGCGCGTCTGTAAATTACTTATAATTAAGAGGTCGAAAAGATAAAATTTATCCTTGACAAATCTTATATTTTATGGTTAACTTTTATAAAGAATAATATTGAATTATAATGTATTTTGCATCACAAATTATTCAGTTCAATTAATAAGTATCAAAGTATTGTTAATGGTTAAATTTATTTTAATGTATTATACAAAATAAAGAAATAAATTATGAAAAAGACGCTGGTTCTTGTATTACTCATCTGCTCAATCGCTTTTGCCAAGACAACCTTTTTCACTGAAGATTTTAACAGCGACTGGTCAAATTCAACCCCGCCTGCCGGCTGGACAATTTTCAATGACACATCGTCAAGTCCGGGCTGGGATAAAGATTCAGCTGGTTCGCACTGGTCGGACAATCATTCTGGTTATGCGCA
>CAZXRM010000108.1:0-5590 GCA_964642595.1 uncultured bacterium | reverse complement strand
CTTAACCATTTTCCATTTTCCAACAACCAATTTCTTTGTGTCCTCTGTGCCTCCGTGCCTCTGTGGTGAATCATAACATTTGACTTCATTACCTAAAAGAGGTATAATATATACACGAAAATCCTCTTAGTCTATCCAAACTGCCCAGGCACATTTTGGAGTTTTAAAACAGCCCTGAAATTCATCTCGAAGAGAGCGGTGATGCCGCCTTTGGGATTAATTACAGTCGCATCAATGCTACCGCAAGAATGGGAAAAACGGCTGATAGACCAGAATGTTACCCATTTAAAAGATTCTGATATCGAATGGGCAGATTATGTATTTGTCAGCGCAATGGTAATTCAGCGTCAGGGCGTCAAAGAATTAATCGAGCGATGTCATAAAATTGGCAAAAAGATTGTTGCGGGCGGTCCGCTCTTCACGGCTGAACCCGAGAGTTTCGATGAAATTGACTATCTGGTACTCAACGAAGCCGAGATTACTTTACCCTTATTTCTCGCTGATTTAGCGCAAGGCGCATTAAAACACATTTATACGTCACAGGAAAAACCGGATTTGAAAAACACTCCTTTACCAACCTGGGAACTGGTCCAGATGAAACATTATTCGACAATGCCAATCCAACTGTCACGCGGTTGTCCTTATGATTGCGAGTTCTGTGATATCATCACGCTCTTCGGACGCACTCCGCGGATGAAAAGCAAAGACCAGATAATTAACGAACTTGAATCATTATATCAGGCAGGCTGGCGTGGTGATGTAACGCTCGCGGACGATAATTTTATCAGCAAAAAAACTATCCTTAAAACAGAACTTCTACCGGCAATGACCGACTGGATGCACAAGCGAAAATATCCGTTTCATTTTATGGCTGAGGTATCAATCAATCTGGCAGACGATGAAGAATTAATGACAATGATGATTGACGCTGGTATCAATGTGCTGTTTGTCGGCATCGAGACTCCGAACCAGCAGAGCTTAATCGAGTGCAATAAAATTCCGAATCGCCAGCGGGATTTACTGGCATCGGCAAAAAAGATGCAGGAATTCGGATTTGTCGTGGATGCCGGATTTATCCTTGGCTTTGATAATGACGATGAATCAACCTTTGCTATTCTCGAGGAGTTTATTGAACACTCAGGAATTGTCACGGCAATGGTCGGCTTATTAAATGCGCCAAGGGGCTCGCGGCTTCACAAGCGTCTCGAGAACGAAGGCAGATTAATTAAAGATGAAATTGTCGGTAACAATACTGCATATTCCACCAACATTGTGCCCAAAATGAAAATTGAACCGCTGGTCAAAGGTTATCAAAATGTTTTGACCAAAATCTATTCGGCAAAACCATATTACAAAAGAGTAAAAAAATTCCTGCGTCATTACCAGCCGCCGAAAAGAAAAACAATGACCTTTAAACCCAGCCATATCAAAGCGGTTCTCAGAACCCTGTTGATTATTGGTGTATTAAAACGCGGTCGCCGGCATTTTTGGAAACTGGTCGGCTGGTCACTCTTTCGCAAGCCCAAAATGCTGCCGCTCGTTTTTCAGTACGCAATTTACCGCACCCACTTCGCCGAAGTCTCGGGACTTTGATTTTACTAAAAACCACAGAATAACTTTAACCACAAGATTACACAGGTTAACACAGATTTATTAAACACCGAAACCACTGAAACAATAATATCATTGCGAGGAGCGAAGCGTTGCGGAAGTGAAAAACGCACAATCTCTCTTTGATAATTGTATAATTGAAAATTGACCATTGGAAATTGATAATTCTTATCTGCGATTCTCTGTTGTAAATATTTTCGCGCTTTCGTGTTTTCGTGGTAAAATCTCTTCCCATTAGAAATTAGGAATTAGAAATTAGAAATTTATTTGCTAACCCTGAACCCTTTCCTGATGTTTAACCCGACAACCTATTAAACGATATATTTGACCCACCTATAAAAACCCTTTTTGACTTTTACCGACGCTCACAAAAACCAGCCATCTTAGAAGATTTGCGACCAACCTTATTAGAAGACTTAGCAAAAGTCTCATTACAAAACTTATTAGAAGTTCTTTTCCTATTTACTGTATACTGTTTACTACATACTGTTCTTCACTCACCCCACGCCTCCCCTACCTTGTTGGCAATTTGGGATTAGGGATTGGGGATTAGCAACTTACAGAAAAAATCAACTCTAAAAATACTCTACTTATAAGTAGAGTATGTAAGATATTATATTTAAGGCGGTTAGATAAAATTTACCTGATTTTTGACTAAATTTCCGAGTGTCGTCTTATCGAAATCTTTTATTTATCAATACTTACAAATCAAAATCGCAAACTCGCCTTATTTTACCTGTCCTCCATCCAAAAGTGATTCCGATTTAATAAAATGGAGACCGTATCGGTCAGCGATGTGTTATTTATAATTAATAAAATATCGATTAATTATAATAAGTATCAATCAGTTTCAATAAATTTCTGTGAATTTAGTTTGTCTGCTCCGTTACATAGTAGATTTCCTGCAAGTTCTTTCCAGCAAACGATATTACAAGCAATTATGAAGTATACGAAGTGTTCCTGGTTTTTCAATACGAATTCATAAGAATATAGACTGATTATATCGGAGATAGTCCTATTTCTCCAAAAACTTTTCGTCTCCTCTGACCCAACAAAAAAATAAATTTACATCTCTAATTTTTTTAGCAAATACCAACGAGTTTATTCTTGCTGAACAGTCAAACAAAGACAGAAATTGATTATAATCATTGAACCATTTATCATCCTGACTAAAAGAATGAACAAGCATCAACGCACTCTTAGCGGTGAATTTTTCAGCTTCAATCACTGCACATGCAGTTCTATGTAGTAATTGATACGGAATTTCTCCGATTTTTTTACTATTCCTATGTTGAGACAATCTTAATGTTTCAAGTAAAAAATTTAACCTTTTCTGTTTGCCACTACTGTTATTCCAATCATCTATTTTTTTATCAAACGGTTCTGCTGCTTTCCCTTCTACAATAATGGAAATTAATTGTCCGTTGCCTTTAGCCAAAATAAAGATGTCTGATTGCGACGCATGAGTATTATATGGTGGAAGTGGTATCTTGTATTCTGGAAAAGCTAATAATATATTAAGACTGCTAAATGTCTCCAATCCAGAATTGTCGAATATCTTTTTAACACAACTGGGAAACCCATGCGCTTCCGTCCAACAGCGTGCAAGTGCTTTTGCTGAATATCCTGTTTTCCACTGGCGCTTTGGATTGGCTAAAAAAAGTCGCCAATCATCCGGTGTCTTTAATGGAATAAATAACTTGTTCATAATTTGTAATTAAATCACACAATTGTGCGGATGTTAAGTACTAGTTTGTTATGTAGAATTATTCTTTTGTAAACCATATAAAATTATTATTTTTATCGATATATCCATTTATACTTTTAATTTTGACTTTTGCGAGACCATTACAAAATTCATTAGCTTCATCATATTGAGGAACAATTATCGTTGTTCCAGTTGTATCAATGTAACCCCATTTACCGCCGGCTGGTTGCATATAGTAATCTAGGTATGCACCAATATTAACTGGTGCAAGACCTTCCGAAAACATGCCCGCATTATCATAGTTCATCTTAATAACAATTTTCCCATATTTATTAATATAACCACATTTATAATCCTTTTGCACTTTAGATAGACCTTGCGATAAGCTCCAAACATTATCAAATTTGGAAAGGTTAACTATAAATGAATTAGTTTTATTTATAAAATACTTTTCATGTTCTAATTTCACTGAAGCTAACCCTTCAGAAAAATTAGAAGCATCGTCATACTTAACATCAATAACAATTTTCCCGTTCTTATCTATATATCCATATTTTGAGGCACCATAATACGAAACGCCGTCTTTATGTAGTTCGGAGACTAATTCATAAGTCATAATCAGAGCTAAACCTTCATGAAACTCGAATGCTAAATCATATTGTGGATTAATTTTATAATTACCATGTTTATCGATATAACCCCATTTTCCATTTAATATCCATTCTTCAGTTTTGAAGTCAAAATAAATGTAATGCTGCCGTCCGAGCTGCATAGAAACATTTCTTTCCCCACCAATCATTACTGGCGCGACCCCTTCAGAAAATTTGCCAACATCAGTGTATAGTAAATTAATTATAATTGTTCCTGTTTTATCAATAAAACCCCACTTGCCAAGAATTGAAACGGGCGCCAATCCTTCTGAAAAATTTCCTGCATAATCAAATTGTGGTGGAATAATTTCGTTTCCTGATTTATCTATATAGCCAAATTTACCATTTACATTGACAGGAAATAATCCGACCGATTCTTTTGTTTTTGTCGTTTGAGCTATTACATCTTGAACACTTACAATTAATATTAAAATAACCAGACAACCTGTAATTATTACTTTGCGTTTCATATTATCTCCTTCCCTTTTTCATATAATTTATTATTCTTGCGACACAATAAATTATAATTCCCTGTCCTTTTTATTCTCATATCTTTCCATTAATACAATCTCCTTCTGTTAATTGTCAATATCTGTCTGTGTTCATATAATTCTTAATATTTAATTTTTAATTTTTAATATTCTTCTTATTCCCACTCCATTGTCGCCGGTGGCTTATTCGAGATGTTATAGACAACCCGACTCGCCTCGCTGAAGCGATAAGCGAAGCGGGTTGATATCACTGATTTCATTTGTGATGCGGGTTGAGATTTTTCTGAAATATAAACTTAGGCAGTTTCGAATTGTAGAACTTTTAACTGGTCGGGAACTATCCTCGTGCTTAAATTGAGTATTTCAATGCCGACCACTTTTCCTTCCGCATTGTAATCTAAAATAACACCTGGCTTTACTTCTTCTGATTCTACAACCGCTGCTTCATCCAATCTAAAATAAAGGGCATCACTTTCTTTGTCTACTTTTAATCTCATTTTTTCTCCTTGCTTTACGGTCAAAAAATATTGTTATTACCTTTTTCGGCATTACCTTCGGGTCAGCTACAACGTGAAGAATACGATTATTGAATTCGGCAATCTCTTTATAGTAATGGGTATTTTCATCTTCACCAGTTTGAGTTTCATCCGGATTGTTTATTGTTTGCCACAGCCATTCTTCCTTAATATTTCGCTCCTTTAACATATCCTGACAATGTTTTGTTAATTCGAAATGAATGTTCTTTTGCAATCTATAATAAGATACTAAATCTTATTTATATGTCAATAAGCTTGTTTTGCCCTAAATTTAAGTATTTCAATCTATCGAATGCTGGGTAAGCAATGGAATAATTTAAGCCCGACAATAATCCAATCCTCTAATGTTGACCGCAGTTCATTCTCACATTCCCGCAAGGATTTAGCAAAGGCAATCACACCTTTACATTTCGGAATACGTCCGACAAAAGAACCGTCTTCCAGTTTATCATACTCGGCATACCCCATCGCACAATTAATATAGCTGGTTAAAGCAGATTCCATTTATTATCTCCTTATTACATTTCTTATTTATATTAAACCTAAAATGGTCTATGTGTCAAGTTCTTTGTTGGGGATAGACCCCAACGCTAC
>CAZXRM010000107.1:0-5690 GCA_964642595.1 uncultured bacterium | reverse complement strand
ATCATTTGCTTTCCAGCCTTTTTGGCCGACAATTACTAAATCGAGGTCTGTTTTCAGTGCTTTGTATGCCTGAAGCAGTCGGATATAATTTTTTTTGGGCTCGATTGTTCCGACTGATAAAATATATGGTCTAGTGATTGAAAATTGATTAAGTGCTGATAAAACTTCTTCCTTCTCAATCATATGAAATTTATCGTCAACCCCAAGATAGACCGTAGTGATTTTCTCTGATGGAATATGAAAATGTTCAATTAAATCCTTTTTGATAAAGTTAGAAATCGTAATAATATGGTCTCCGTTTTTGAGCGAAGATAAAAAGAAAAGATTATGAATGAGCAAATTATAATTTGCCATCGTTTGCGGGAAATATAGATGCGTCAAATCAAGAACCGATAAAACCTTAAATATTGTTTTCGGAAGCCCTGAAGGCAAAATATCGCACGGTGCCCAAAAAGCATCAAGCTTATCCGCAAGTATAAAACTCTTGCCCTCGGTCTGAAACCAAAACGTTCCGGGTAACGAAATATGTCCTTGCCGAATTACAAAGTTGTCTCTTTGCGGTTTATATAGAATTGGTCCAGGCGAATAAAGATAAAAATTATCATCGGTTTGCATTTTTGTCAGTTGGATTAAAACGTTTGTTAGATAATGACCAACACCCCTCGGTGCTTTTCTCAGATAACGACAATCAATACCGATTCGCATAAATTATATTTTACTGCTTTTAAATTTCTGGGAATATGTTTTAGTCAATTTAAGATAGAAATCGCCAAATTCTTTACTCGGTTCAATTTCGGTTCCTTCAAACCATTCGTTAAAAGTGTTGATTAAAATCCAATCCGGCTTTATCGCCAGTACCGCTTCCCAAAGATTTTTGTAATACTTACCTTTATTGCGGTTTATATATGTACTTTTAGTATTAACAAAACGGTCGTCAAAGCCGGGCATAACCGGTGCCGCGAATAATTTTCCCTTGCTGTACGCAACTTCTTTCGCCAAACGATATGTCTGCTTGACCGAACGAAAACCCTCAACCGGCGGCACAAATTCATGATATCCTTCAAATCCCTGTAGATTACTGACTCCGTAGCCATAATTTATAATCGAAAACCCGGACTTTATTGAACGCAGCGAATCAAGTGAAATCTTCTCCAGTATCCGGTTGAAAATAAATAAAACAGGTTTGTTTTTATAGTATAGAAAACTTTTGTACTGAGCAAAAGTTGATTCCAGGTATTGGATTTGCTCTCTCAAATCAAATGGATTTTTTGTGTCTTCTAAATAAATTGAGAATTTAAAATTATTTTTGTCACATAGCTGGGCAAGTTTCTTGAGATTCTGGTCGGTAACCGAATTTATCCCCCACCAGGAACAAATAAATCCATCAATGCCCGCTTCTTTTGCCAAATCGATATGTGTTTTTAAAATACGCTCGTCGGACGAAGAATAAAGTCCTAATCGTGGTCGATGGGCAATAGATAACTTACCAGTCCAATGCCAGTTCTCTTCGTAATACCAGGGAAAATAAAATGCTAAAATAAGGGGTACAGTTGCCGGCAATAAATCGTAATGGCTTTTTGTATATGTGGTTTCATTTATGCCTTTCGTGTTCTTTAATATTTTACTATTTAGAAAAAAATCTTCTTGATTAAATGAGTCATTGGGAATTTGCTTTTTATTAATAAAGTAAGCTAATGTTTCTCTTTTTAATGTTAAAAAAGTTATTTTGGTATATCCGATACGACCTTTTCTGACTGAAAACTTAATCTGCCCCGGCAAATCCAGAGGAAAAAATATTTGATATTCTACTTTGGTCAATGTCGAATCAAAGGGTTTTTTGCTTATCGAAAATATACCAAGCGAAAATAAGTTTGAGGTTAATATTGTTTCTCCCAAATAATGAAAATCCGAATTTGTAAAATTGAAATCGGTCCAATCCGAGGTTGTCTCTACCTGAAAACTTATATGATAGCGGCTATCATATGCTTTACTATTTGCATGTACAGGAAGTTGTACACTCAGGATAATACATACAGCTAGACATAAAATATTATTTCGAGTCATCCCTTATCAATTATGTTAAAGACTTCTAACAGTGAGCTGGCCGCTTTGTTCCAGGAGAACCTTTTGGAATTTTTAATGCCCTTTTCCGTCATTTCTTTTTGCATTCCTTTGTTTGCTAACACTTGACTAATCGCTTTGCTAATTTCCTGCACATTTAAAGGATTTACCAGAATCGCCGCATCGCTTGCTACTTCCGGCAAAGAAGAAGTATTAGATGTTATCACTGGTGTCCCACACGCCATTGCTTCGGCAACTGGCAACCCAAACCCCTCATAAATTGAGGGAAGCACAAAAAGAGTCGTTAAGGTATATACTGCCGGTAAATCCTCATGCGCAATCGTACCTGTGAAAATAATATCTTTTTCTACCCCAAGATTTTTCACCATCTCAAAGACCTGATTATTTTTCCAGCCGTATTGTTTTGAACCACCAATCACCAGTTTTGGTAACTCGGCATACGATTTCCTTAAATCGGCGTAGGCTTGAATTAACCCAATTGTGTTTTTCTTCGGTTCCAAAACTCCCAAGGTCAGTATAAAATCTGTGGGCAGTTGATATTTGTTCTGGATTTGAGAAAGTAATATCTTGTCTGTAACCGGATGAAAGCTTTCGTCAATTCCATTATGAATTGCATAAATTTTCTTTTCCGGAAGCGAAAAAAGTCTCATCAAATCCGTTTTCAGTGATTCTGAAACAACAACTATCTGGTCAGCACGGTATATCGAATTTAAAAAAGCGCGCTGATAATAAGTCCGTCTAATAAAAGGAAGTGAACGCGGTAAGAGAAATGGCGCGAGGTCATGAATTGTTACTACAAACCGACAGGGTTTAATTAACGGCAAGAAATTACAAGGACCCCATAATAAATCGAACCTTTCTTTTTTTAGAGCAATCGGCAGAAATGTCTGCTCCCAAACAATGCGAAGATAACGGGACTTATCAATATTTCTATATTTTATATTTTTTATGCTTTGTAAATTGTTATCCAAATTAAGGCTGTTTCTTTTATACAATAGAAAATCATGCTGGCCGGTGAGTGGAATAAGATGCTTTAGAATGTTTGTTATATAAACACCGACTCCGTGATGCTGTGATTTCGCTGATAAAGCATTAATCGCAATTTTCATATATATAGTTGCGCACTATCGTTATTACACATTACCCTGAAAGTACTTTTTGGTATATTCTATTTATCTCATCTGCTACAATATCCCATGTAAAATTATTACGAATATAATCAGCAGTTGCTGTATGTACTGGTGTATTAAGTGCGATTAAAAGCTTATTACCAATATCTGTGATTGAACGAGGATTACAGTATGTAATATAATCTTGGAAATACTCTCTAACCGGCCGGCAATCACCAACCACGATTGGTTTATTAAACAATGCCGCTTCCAAATTACTCAGACCTGGTGTCTCAATAAAACTTGGCAGAAAATGAACCGCACAATTCGAATATGCTGACTTTAGTATTGCTGAAGATGGCGGTAAATGTGAAATATGAAGAATTTTATCTTTATTTTCATTTATTAACCGCTCAATATTTTTTTGAAACCCAATCTGTGTACATTGATAGTCACCAATAATTACTAACTTTTTATTGATTCGGTCGCTAACCGCGAGAAAACTTCTAATTGAATTTAACGTATTTTTCCGTTCGGTAATTGCTGATACACTTAATATATATCCGGGCTCAATATTATAAGCTTTAATAAAGACATCAGAATCTTCGCGACTGATTGAATTGAAATCTTTATCAACCGCATTATAAACTACCGCGGTTTTCTTCTCCGGGATATCAAATAACTGCTGTAGAAAATATGACTCATTTTTACTATTAGCAACAACCATATCACTAAATTGAAAAAGTTGCCGCTTATAACTAAAATAGTTGGGAATAAAACAAAACCGTGAATAAAATTTAGCCAATTTCAGATAAAAAGTTCTTTCATGATAAAAAGTCGGACTAATAATTACTTTAGCTTTTTTCTTATTTTTAATTATTGAAATTAAACCAGAATACCAATTTGAGTAACCGAAAAAATGGAATAATTTTACATCATCATCGATTTTTTTATCATAATAGTTCGGAAATATAACTTGCACACCGTGATTTTTTGACAGGTACTCGGCATATTTGAGCATTTGGACTTCCCTTCCTCCAAAACCAAGGTACCATGGCAAGTCACTAATATATGCTATTTTCATATTTTAATTCCTATTTGATAACTGCGTGTTCTGCTTTTTATCTAAATATTTATCAAATACTCTGACCAATTGCTCAACCCGAATTGACCAAGAGTTCTGTATGGCATATTCAATCCTTCGCTTCCTAATTAATGTGTCGTTTTCCGCTAATGCTCTTTTTATGCAATTTATAAAGTCGTTATTATCTTTTGCCAAATAGATTAAATCTTTTGCTTTCTCTAATTCGGAAAGATTAATCGCAACGACTGGCTTACCAAGACTCAAATACTCGTAAACTTTAATTGGGTCAACTTTTTCCGAAAGTGCATCAGCAATAAACGGAATGATACATACATCAAAGTTATTAATATACTCAGGAACTGAAGCATACGGAATTGCAGGTAACTGGATAATATTCGGCAGTTGAGGTATTTTGATATTTTCCACTGGTCCGACCAACACAATTGAAGCGTTAGTAAAGACTTTAGCAGTCGCCTCGATAATTTTTAAATCAATCCAGGAATAAAGTGTACCAACGAAACCAATAATCGGACGTCGAATATTTCTTAATGGTAATGGAGTTGATGAATTTGAACTTTTACTTGAGAAAAAATTAATATCCACACCGTTCGGTAAAAATTCTATCTTTGCATCCGGTCTAACCGAGATTACATCTTCTTTCAATTTATTTGCCGATATTATAATTAAATCTGACTGTTTTATCAATTTTCGCTGTGATTCCGAAAAATATTTAAATTGCTTTTTATTGCAAAAAACTCTTATATCATCGATACAATCATAACACAATAGTGAAAAATTTATTTTATCAATTATCTCATACCACCAGGGAGTTACGACGAATGCGATGACTGGACGATTTCTTTTATTAATTAATGGTATAAATCTGGACTGTAATGTATGTATCAAGTTGTGTTTGTTATATTTACTTATTAAGCCCTGGTTAAAACGAGCTGCCGGGAATATTGGCGAAAAAGAATAAATTATTTTATTATCCAATGCTCTTGGCTTTGGGAACAAGAAATCTAAAAAACTCGGATGCTCAGAACCTGGATTTTTAAAATATTGAAAAATTGAAGCTGGCGGTATTTCAAAATAGTGAATAAAAAACCCTTTGCGAGACAGCGTATCAACAAAAGCACCGGTTCGTCCCCTTAAAAGATGACCATATGGCACAGCACTAAATACTGCAATGTCAAATTTACCTGCGCGATTATCGGTGCTCATTATCGTTATATGCCAGACCAATTTTCTTTCTGAATAATTCTATCACTAATGTTTTATCAATCATTTTTGGTACAATCATAATAAGTGAAATAACAAATACAATTAATAAAACAACATAGAATACTGGTTTCGCACTATTGTGATTCATTACTAATAATAAAATGGGGAAAATTGTACCAATCACCATATAT
>CAZXRM010000106.1:0-5706 GCA_964642595.1 uncultured bacterium | reverse complement strand
ACCTAGGCCCATTCTTTTATGAAAAAAAGTACATTAATAATTTTGATTGTATGTTGTGTACTCGCCTATTTGTTAATAATTTCATTAATTTTACTTAAATTGACCGCCAACCTGCCAGGCGCAAAGACAATCGCAGTCGTCGAAGTTGAAGGAGTAATAATTGATTCCAAAGATATCGTGCGTCAGATAAAATCTTTAACAAAAAATCCTTCAGTAAAAGGTATTTTACTTAGAGTTGATACACCGGGTGGCGGAGCCAGCGCATCTCAGGAAATTTATTCGGAAATCAAAAAAGCTAAAGCAAAGGGTAAAAAGATTGTTGTTTCAATGGGTGCGGTCGCTGCATCCGGCGGCTATTATATTTCCTGTCCGGCTGATATAATTGTTGCCAATCCTGCGACAATGACTGGTTCAATCGGTGTGATTATTCAATACCCAATTATAGACGAATTGATGAAAAAACTCGGCATAAAATACGAAGTAATAAAATCCAAAGAACACAAAGATATCGGTTCACCATTTCGTCAACTCACCGACAAAGAAAAACAGTTAATGAATGAAATGACGACTGATGTTTATAATCAATTTGTTGATGCAATTTCCGAAGGTCGTAATTTACCTAAAGAAAAAATATTGCCTTATGCTGACGGTAGAATTTTTTCCGGTCGTCAGGCACAAAATTATGGTTTAGTTGATAGTTTAGGAACCTATGAAGATGCAATCAAAATTACTGCAAATCTGTGTGGCATTACCAGTGACCCCCAAATAATAAAAGAGCGACCAAAATTCTCTTTAACTAAACAATTATTCAGCCGCTCTTTTAATTGGTTACTTAGTCCAAGTCCTTTATTTCTTTGTCATCTCCCCTGATTTTTGCTTTCTCTATTCACCCGTAGTTGAACCACCCAAGTCACGAATAAGATTGCGAATTTCCTTTTTTAGGTCTTTAACTTTCGTCACGATTACTTCTTTGTCTTCTTTTGTTGTCTTGCTACTCAACTCGGCAACTGCATTCTGAAATTCAATAAATTTAGCGTCAAGACTCTCTAATAATGTCTGTTGTGATGGTGTTGGAGCAGTAATATTGCTTTTTCTTGTTTCAATTCTGCGGGTAAATGTTTTAATGTCTCTTTCTGAAGTTTTAATGAATTTATCGTAAGCTTCCGCATCCGAAACAATATTTGAAGTTGACATTGCTTTGATTGCTGCTTGTTCGTTTTTGCTTTGCTTCATCATTGGTAAAAAGAATATGATGAAAGCAAGAACAACTAATCCAACTACTGACCATACAATAATTCGTGACATATTGCCTCCCTTTTATTGTTTTAATCCACAGCATTTTTTATATTTTTTCCCTGAACCACACGGGCAGGGGTCATTCCGACCGACTTTAACCGTTGTTCGTTGCTGTGGTACTATTTTTGCAGGTTCGCTTGTTTCTTGTGCGGAAACCGGTTGCTGAGCCGATAATTCTGGTTTATATGCTCGCACTGGTTGATTGGCGACTCGTTTATCTTGAGTCTGCACCTGCGCACGAAAAAGCATACTTACTGCTTCTTTGTTAAAGTCAGCCATCATATCATCAAACATCTGAAACGACTCTTGTTTGTATTCGATAAGCGGGTCTTTTTGCCCGTAAGCAACTAAACCAATTCCTTCTCTCAACATATCCAAAGCAAAAAGATGGTCCCGCCATTTATTATCTATTATACGCAAAAAAACGAATTTGGCAAGTTCTAAAAATAATTCCTGTCCTAATTCATCCTGTCTTTGATTATATCGCATTTGCGCGATTTTCTTAAGTTCGTCTTCGACTATTTCTGGTTTTAATCTTGGAATTTCATCTTTATTAAAGGAAAAATCCGCAAGAAAAATCACACCGAATTCGGTCTTTAGTAATTCCCATTCCCATTCTTCCGGATATTTAGAACTCGTATTTTTATTGACTAAACGGTTAATTATATCTTCCGCAGCCGATGAATATAAATTTGAAAAATTATCTCCTTTGAGTATCTGGTCGCGTAAATGATAAATAACTTCTCTCTGCTTATTCATTACATCATCATAATCAAGTAAATGTTTTCTTATTTCTGCATTACGCGATTCAACTCTTTTTTGGGCATTCTCGATTGCCCGGCTAATTAATGGATGTCGAATCGGCTCCATTTCTTTAACGCCAAAGCGGTCCATTATTCCGGCTAATCGTTCTGAACCAAACAATCGCATTAAATCATCTTCCAATGATAAAAAGAATCTGGAAGAACCAGGGTCTCCTTGCCGTCCCGAACGACCTCTTAACTGATTATCAATTCTGCGTGCTTCGTGCCGTTCAGTACCTAAAATATAAAGCCCGCATGGTAAATCATCCGAACAATCACCCTGTTCTTCCCAGACCTTGCAACTTCCTTCGGTATGTTCCGTAATATAACAACCATCGCCTTTGACAACATTTTGACCAAGTTTAATGTCAGTTCCTCTTCCTGCCATATTAGTCGCGATTGTCACTGCTCCTTTTTGTCCGGCTTGCACAACAATTTCTGCTTCTTTTTGGTGATATTTAGCATTTAAAACCTGATGATTTATTCCTCTTCGTCTTAATAATCTTGACAGCGTCTCGGAAACTTCGACTGATGTTGTACCAACCAACACCGGTCTGTTGATTTTGTGCCATTTTTCGATTTCATCTAAAACTGCGTTGTATTTTTCCCGACGCGTTTTATAAATGACATCCGGATAATCGAGCCGTCTCACTGGTTCATTGGTCGGAATTTCTATAACATCTAATTTATAAGTTCCCCAGAATTCCGTGGCATTTGTTGCGGCAGTTCCGGTCATTCCCGACAATTTTTCATACATTCGGAAATAATTCTGGATTGTAATCGTTGCCAAAGTCTGCGTCTGCTCCTGGATTCTTACATTTTCTTTTGCTTCTAATGCTTCGTGAATTCCATCAGAAAATCTTCTGCCCGGCATCAAACGTCCGGTAAATTCATCTACAATTATTACTTTGTTATCTTGAATGATATAATTGACATCTTTTTCAAATAATTTAAATGCCTTTAACAGTGCTTGAACATTATGCAGCATCTCACTTTTTTTTGCATATCGCTCGTGGACTTTTTCTTTCTCGTATATTTTTTCTTTGGCAGTCAGTTTTTCATCCTTATCAACTTTTTCAACTTCGATTGATAAATCCGGCAGTACGAAAAATGTCGGGTCACTGGGTGCCATTTGCTGGCGTCCCTTTTCGGTGAAATCAACTGAATTATTTTTTTCGTCAATTACAAAAAATAGTTCTTCGTCTATTTCATGCAGTTTCTTATCCCGCAGAAAATTTAATTCAGTTTGTTCAATAATCTTTTTAACGCCTTCTTCTTGCTCTAATTTCATTAACCGCTTGTTTTTTGGCGAACCGCGCCTTGCCTGTAATAATTTTATTCCTGCTTCTCCAGTCTTCCCTTCTTTGTACAATTTTTCACCTTGTTCAACCAGCCGGTCAACCAGTCTTTCCTGATTATCTGAAACACGACGGACAATCGGTGTCAGATTATCAAATCCCCGATTGGACGATTCAACTGGTCCGGATATGATGAGCGGAGTTCTTGCTTCATCAATCAAAATTGAATCAACTTCATCAACGATTGCATAATAATGTCCTCTTTGTACTTTATCTTCCATTCGCACAACCATATTATCACGCAGGTAATCAAAACCAAACTCGTTATTCGTACCATAAGTAATATCCGCATCATAATGCGGTTTTCGTTCATCCGGCATCATACCCTGTTGAATACACCCGACTTTTAACCCAAGTGTTTCATAAATCGGACCCATCCATTCACGGTCGCGTGAAGCCAAATAATCATTGACTGTAACTAAATGCACACCGCGTTTCGTCAACGCATTAAGATAGATTGGCATTGTTGCGACCAGAGTTTTACCTTCACCGGTTTTCATTTCTGCGATTTTACCTTCGTGCAGAACAATCCCGCCAAAAATCTGCACATCAAATGGCACCATATTCCAGGTCGTTTCTATTCCCCGCACCAGCCATTTTTTTCCGCACAATCTTCGGCAAGTTTCTTTGACCAGAGCAAATGCTTCGGGTAAGATATCGTCTAAACTTTCGCCGTCTTTTATCCGAGCGATAAAGTCTTCGCTTTTCTTTGGCAAATCTGCATCCGGTATATCCTTCATCTTTTCCCAAATCGAGTTAATTTCCTCGACTTTAGGCCAGAGCCGTTTCATTTCACGGTCATTCTTTGTGCCGAATATTTTACCTAATATCTGTTGTAACATATAATAATTAGACTATAGCAATCACCATAAGTATTCTAATGCTATATTTAAAGACGTCAATACAATTTATCGGTTCGATTAATTTACTTGGTCAGTTGCGATGTGCAGTTCGGACAACGAGTCGCTTTTATCGAAATCTGTGTGTAGCAGAACGGGCACTCTTTGGTTGTGGGTTCAGCAACCGGTGCTGGTTTTTTCATTCGGTTGATAGAACGGATAATTAAGAAAATGACGAGCGCAACAATAATGAAATCGATGACTGTATTAATGAACATTCCGTAATTAATCGTTGCGGCGCCCGCTGCTTTTGCTTCGGCTAGTGTCGCATATTCTTTACCTGATATATTGACAAATAAGTTTGCGAAATTGATTCTTCCAAGCAACAATCCGATTGGCGGCATAATCACATCATTAACCAAAGAAGTTATGATTTTTCCAAATGCTGCACCAATGATAATACCAACCGCCATATCAACAACATAACCGCGCATCGCAAATGCCTTAAACTCTTTGAACATATTTTATAACCTCCAATTAATCAATTTAATAACCATATATTGTAATAATAAAGATACTATTTTATATGTCAAGATAAAATATGAACCTGTTGTATTATTTATAAGTCAATAATATTGACAAAACCGATTTTCAATGTATGATAATTTCTATACCTGAAATGTGGAGAGGAGTATATTATGATAATTGCACTTGCAATAATAGTATTAATTGCGCTTTTTTTCTGGATAAGCTATAATAATCTGGTTACCAGAAAAAACCGTGTAAAGAACGGCTGGGCACAGATTGATGTCCAGCTTAAACGACGATATGATTTAATCCCAAATCTGGTTGAAACCGTCAAAGGTTATGCCCAGCACGAACGGGAATTATTTGAGAAAGTCACTCAAGCCCGCGCCAGCGCAATGTCCGCAAAAACCGTTAGCGACAGTGCAAAAGCTAATAATGCCTTATCCGAAACCTTAAAGACATTATTTGCGGTTGCCGAAAATTATCCAACGCTCAAAGCCAATGAAAACTTTTTAAGATTACAGGAAGAACTATCTGCTACTGAAAACAAGATTGCCTTTGCCCGTCAGTTTTATAATGACGAAGCGATGCTCTACAAAACAACGATTGAAAAATTCCCGACTAATATTATCGCATCTATTTTCGGCTTTAAGCCCGAAGATTTCTATACAGTTCCCGAAGGTGAAAGAGAACCAGTAAAAGTATCGTTTACTAAATAACGAATAGGACTAATGATAGCGAGTTGACCGAATATTTTATTTGCAATATTCGCTGTCATTCGATTAATTCGATAAACTATGAAACAAACACTCTATGATCTAATCGGTCGTAACAAGCGAAATACAATATTATTTATTTTTTTATTCAGTATCATACTTGCCT
>CAZXRM010000105.1:0-5712 GCA_964642595.1 uncultured bacterium | reverse complement strand
TATATAATCAAGATAATTAGGATGCCCAAAACCAATTTCAACATTAATCGCAAGAATCCGCATAATATATTTTTGAAACCACTGATTACACAGATTTGCACAGATTTTTCCGTCTAATCTGTTAAAATCATGGTTACTTAAATCTCATTCAAGACTAATATATAATATCGAATTTGTCAATGCTATTAGGTAATAGGGTCTGCTTTCTATACTTGACTTTTCTCACTCGGCTTATAGAATAATAGCATAGATGGAGCATACAATAAAATTTTCACTCAGTCTTGAAGGCATTGACCCGGTATCATTGCTTGGTTTAGCTGATGAAAATCTTAAATTTATTGCCCGTCATTTTAAATCTACGATAACCGTGCGCGGTGACCGGGTTCGGGTTGTTGGACCTAAATCCGAAACGCAAAAAATTCGGGAATTGCTTTCAAGTCTGATTAAAGCGATTCGAAAAGGCGAATCTATTACGCAACTAAAACTGGAAAAAGAGTTAAATAAATTGACTCAAACACACCCGAGCCGAACCGAAACCCGACGGCCTGTTCACGGACGAGCCGCAAGAGAAACGAAAGAAACCGAGACCGAATGTGAAGTTCAAACTGCCCGAAAAGTAATTGTCCCCAAGACTTTAAACCAGGAATCTTATCTGCAGGCAATTGATAATTATGATATCGTAATTGCGATTGGTCCGGCCGGCACCGGTAAAACTTATCTGGCGGTTGCCAAAGCCGTGCAGGCTTTGACATCCGGTAAAATCAGCCGGATTGTCTTAACTCGGCCTGCGGTTGAAGCCGGCGAATCTTTAGGTTTTCTGCCTGGCAATTTCAAAGAAAAAGTTGACCCGTATATGCGGCCGCTCTACGATGCTTTATACGATATGCTTTCAGTTGAGAAAATTAAGCGTCTGATTGATGAGCAGGTGATTGAAATTGCTCCGATTGCTTATATGCGCGGTCGAACTTTGTCTGATTCGTATATTATTTTAGATGAAGCTCAGAACAGCACTTCGGCTCAGATGAAGATGTTTTTGACCCGTCTCGGTTGGAACTCCAAAGCAATCGTAACCGGCGATATAACACAGATCGATTTAGATAGAAAATATGCTTCGGGCCTAATCGAAATTCAGGACAAACTAAAATCAGTTGCAGAAATTAAATTTGTCTATCTTGATGCCCAGGATGTTGTCCGGCCACCAATTGTTTCTAAAATAATTCGAGCGTACGAAAGCAAATAAATAATCGCAAATGAAAATAGTTATTTTTGGTATTGCTAATAAAAATAGCATTAAAAAGTATAAAAATGTGGCAAAGAAAACAATCTTACAATATTGTAAAAATAAAAACTTTGATAATTCACAAACTTTAAATCTGATTTTTGTTGATGATACATATATAAAAAAATTAAACCATAAATTTTTAGGTCGTAATCGACCAACGGATGTAATTGCTTTCCCGATTGAAAATAATGAAACCACTGATTTCACAGATTCTCACCGATTTTCTTTTAATCCGTTAAATCCGTCTAATCCGTGGTTAAACAGTAAACTCTGGGCTGAGATTTATATCTCGATTGACCGCGCTCGGGAACAAGCTAAAGAATACAAGATTGCACCAGACCAGGAAATTTGTAATCTGATTAGGCATGGTGTCCTGCATCTTCTGGGTTATACTCATAAACAGATGCAAAAATTAAAAGATTAAGATACACCAATAAATTTAATATGCTAATTTACCTGTTAACTGTTCTTATTTTACTTTTTTTCTCATTTGTCTTTTCTGGTTCGGAAACCGCTCTTTTTGCTTTTTCCAAACTAATGCGGGATAAAATCCGTCAGGATAGTACCTGGACTATAAAAAACCAGCACATCATTTATCACTTAAATATAATTGAATCTCTACTCAAAGATCCATCCCGGCTTTTAGCCACAATACTTTTTTCTAACCTGCTGGTCAACACAACTGCATCATCAATATTTACCTTATTCGTAATCACGCTCGCCCGGCATTATAATCTTTCTCGCGATTTATTTATTACATTTGGCGGTCTGGTTATGACCATATTATTAGTCGTTTTTGGAGAAGTCACTCCCAAAATTATTGCCCTGCGTAAACCACCCCGATTTGCTTTAAAAACCGGCTGGTTTGTAAATTTTCTTAATAAAATATTCTCATTTATCACAATACCTTTACGAAAAATCGGTGACTGGTTAATATCGCTTCTGAACAAGTATATCCGGAAGACCCCGTTTCCTTCCCAGGATGATTTAAAAACGATTATTGAATTAAGCAAGAAACAGGAGCTTATTCTACCCGATGAAGAAACTTTTCTTTTTAGTCTGGTTGAGCTCTCGCATCGGTCCGTGTCGGAAATAATGACACCCCGCATTCAGATGTTCTGTATTGAAAAAAATACTAAAATAGGAGAAACCAGAAATTTGATAACAAAAAAATTAGTCTCGCGCATTCCGGTCTATCAGGACAATATTGATAATATTATCGGCGTTCTCTACCTGAAGGATTTATTTATTAAGGCACGCAACTCTGCTTTAGCATCGCAACCGGTCGAAAAGATTATGCGTCCTGCATATTTTGTACCAGAGAATAAAATATTATCCGAATTACTGGAAGAATTACGAAAAAAAGATTCGCACATCGCAATTGTCGTTGACGAGTTTGGCCAGACTGCCGGGCTGGTAACTTTAGAAGATATTCTGGAAGTTCTACTGGGTGAGATTCAGGACGAGTATGACACCATCGCACAAATGCCGTATGAGAAAATTGATGACAATAATTTTCTTGTATCCGGCGATATTGATTTGAAGGCATTAGACCGTTTACTGCCCGGATTCTCTTTTGATATTCCACGACAAGCTGGTTATCGTTTGAGCGGATTTATTCATCATAAATGGGGAAGAATTCCTAAACCGGGCGAAATTCTTATCTATAACAACTTCCGACTGGAAATAAAAGAAATCAGCAAACGAAGAATTGATAAAATACTAATCACTCGAATAAAATTATGAATGCGATATTTTTAGGATTGATTGCAATTTTAGTGCAGGGATTTTTCTCCGGCAGTGAAACTGCTTATTCCCGAGCTAACTGGATTCGATTAGCGGCATGGCACAAGCATCACAGCCCGATGTTAAAATCCCGGGCATCGAATGCCCTTCGGCTTGTTCAGGATAAAGAAAGAGTGGTCGTTTTGACTCTGATTTTTACCAACTTATCGGTCGTTGCGGCATCAACAATCTTCACTCGGTTCTTTATCGTTAATTTCGGTCCGGCATACACTTCGGTTGCAGTTCTGGTAGTTTTGTTATTGTCTTTAATAATTGGCGATTTCATTCCTAAAATTATCGCCCAGGCGTTTCCTGAATACTGGGCAATTATCGCAAGTCCCGTTATTCGTTTTCTTAAAACTATTTTTTTACTAATTCTGCCCAAAACTAACACTGAACATTACAATAAATTATCACGGACTGACTTCTTGTACCTCTTAAAACAAAAACCAGGCAAAGAATCAATTGTTGTCAATCAAATTGCCAAAGCCCTTTTTGATTTCTCGCAGATTACAATTGCAGAAATTATGATACCCAAAGAACGTATCGTCGGTCTTTCCGAAGACGCATCAATCCAGGAAATTAGAAAAACAGTTGAAAAATACCGATTTTCACGTTATCCTATTTATAAAAAAAATACTGGTGAAATAACAGCGATTGTACATATAAAAGATATGCTTCAAACATTAAACACACGAAAAGTAAAATTATCTGACATATTCAGAAAACCGTTTATCGTAAAAACCGATGACAAAGCAACCGCCATCTTAAAAACAATGACGCGGCAAGGTGAACATCTCGCAATTGTCACTAACACACAAGCCCAGCCGGTCGGTATCATCACAATGGAAGATTTAATCGAAGAAGTTGTCGGCGAAATAAGAAGTGAGACCTAATATGCAGAAAAATCATATTCATATTGAGCAGTTACTCAGAACCGGTCAGATTGAAACATTACAACAGCTATTACCACAAATTCATCACGCCGACATTGGGATTGCGTTACGCCGGCTTGAGCCAGAACTGAAAAAGAAATTATTCAATCTGCTCGATGTTGACCAGGCATCGGATGTTTTAATTGATGTTGACAAATTGACTTTATCAATTTTATTGGGCGAACTCGACAAACCAAAACTATCCAAATTAGTTCAGGAAATGGAATCAGATGAAGCGACCGATATCGTCAGCACGATGTCAACACAGGAACGCGCTTCGGTTTTACAAAATCTACCCGAACAAGATTCCCGTGATTTAGCAGAACTTTTAAAATATCCAAGCAATTCTGCCGGTGGCAGAATGAGTGTTGATTATCTGCCCCTGTTGGATTTCGATACGGTTGGCAGCGCTTTAAAAAAAATCCGCGTTAACCGCACGGTCGTAAAACCTTCCAACTTATTTTTCGTTATCAACGAATTTTCGAAATTGGTTGGTTATGTTTATTTGAGCGATTTAGTATTCGCCTCACCCCGAATGTTGATTAAAAGAATAACCAAACCCAGTCCGTTCTCAGCCCATCTCTTAGACGACCAGGAACAAACCATCCGTTCTGCCCGGAAATATGATATTACAAATGTGCCGGTTGTTGACGATTCCGGGGTACTAAAAGGTATTATTACATCCGAAGATATCATCCGGGTGATTGAAGAAGAAGCAAGTGAAGATATTGCCAAATTAGGTCATACCGCGGAAATCGAATCAGCCTTTTCCCCAATTAAGAAAAGCGTCCGGCGCAGGTTGCCCTGGCTTTATATTGATTTAGCCGGTGCGTTTGCTGCCGCGCTCGTTATCGGCTCATTCGAGCAAACCTTAAAAACAATGATTATGGTTGCCGCATTTATGCCGGTCATCTCAGAAATGGGTGGTGCGACCGGCAGTCAGGTTATTGCGATCGTTATTCGCGCGCTCGCACTGGGTGAAATTAGTTATCATGATGCAAAAAGATTATTATCAAAAGAACTTAGAGTTGGATTTTTAACCGGTGTCTCCTGTGGCGTCGTCACCGCGATAATCGCAATGATTTTTCGTGGTACACCGATTCTGGGATTGATTGTTTTTGGCGCACTGGTGATAAATATGATAGTCGGTGGTTTGGTTGGTCTTATGCTCCCATTAATTTTAACTAAATTTAAAAAAGACCCGGCACTTGCATCCGGGTTATTATTAACTGCAGTCACAGATGCAATCGGACTTTTTACCTTGCTCGGACTCGCATCCCTGGCAATAAAAATCTTCGGACATCATTGAGATTTGAAATTTCAAATTTACAATTTATAATTTACAATGCCTAAAATTCTAAAAACTCAAGGAATGTGTCTTGCATCGCATCCGGTGCGGGAAACAACCAAACTTGTAACATTTTACACCGATAACTTCGGCAAAATTTCTTTTATTGCCAAGGGCGCCCGCAATCCCAAAAGTAAATTTGGCTCGGCTTTGGAAATATTTACCCTGTCCGATTTGATATTTTACAAGACCGAATCCAAGCTAACATATCTTTTATCTGATGCAACTCTAATTGATGCATTTTCTGATTTAAAATCAGCCGACAAATTCTTTTATGCCAGTCAAATTACGGAATTAATTTTACGTGCCACCTCTAACGAAGACCCGAATCATAAACTGTTTACACTTTTGCACTCCGCCCT
>CAZXRM010000104.1:0-5737 GCA_964642595.1 uncultured bacterium | reverse complement strand
CTTAATAACTCTGTGGCTTTGTGTCTCTGTGGCATTATTTAGTCTTAATTGAATCTTCTTGACATATTAATTATTTTGTAATAATATATTTTCTTGATTTAGTAATAAAATTTATGAATACAAATGAAAATTTAAAGAAAGAAATCGAAGAATTATCCGGACAAAAATTGTCTGATTGTTATCAATGCGGTGAATGCACAGCCGGTTGTCCGACTGCATTTTCAATGGAACCGGTCCCTTCGCAATCAATCCGTTTATTACAACTTGGCAAATATGACGAACTGCTCGAATCACCTGGCATCTGGTTATGCGCTGCTTGTAATGTCTGCGGTGAACGATGCCCCCGCGGTGTTGATTACGCTAAAATCGCTGATGCCTGCCGAACTATCAAATTACGCAATAAACAGACTCATATCACGCTCGAAAAAATAGGCAAAAACTTTATCCTTGATGCACCGCAACAGGCATTCATTGCCGCATTCCGAAAGTTCACAACCTAATATGAAAAAGGATTACCACGAAAGCACGAAATTTAAACAGGATAATTTAACACCGAAATCACTGAATACACTGAAAAATCTCGGTGTCATTCGGTGTGGTTCAGTGTTTAATATTTTCGAACCCTTCGTGTCTTCGTGGTTAAAATAAATATGACAAAATACGCATATTATCCCGGATGTACTTTATACACCAAGAGTAAAAATCTTGATTTGTGTGCCCGCGAGACCGCCCAAATTCTTGGTGTCGAATTAAAAGAACTGGAAACTTGGAATTGCTGCGGCGCGATTTTTTCAACCGTGCAGGACGACCTGGCTAATCAGGTCGCGCCAATCCGCAACTTAATCGAAGCCCAGAAAATATCGAATAAACTGGTCACGCTCTGCGCTGCTTGCTACAATGTTCTGAAACGAAGCAATATCTTTTTAACTAAACCTGGCAATGAAATCTATCGCAAGCGTATCACAAATTACTTAGACACTGAATATAACGGGAAAACTGAAGTCGTCCATTATCTGGAAACTCTGCAGAACGATATTGGTTTTGAAAATGTCAAATCCAAAGTAAAAAAGGGTTTAGCCGGTCTGAAGATTGCGTCTTATTATGGTTGCCTGATGGTCAGACCGTCCGAAGAAATGAAATTCGATAATCCCGACAATCCGATGATGATGGATAACCTGTTTACCGCGCTTGGTGCGACCGCTATTGAATTTCCTTTTAAAGCCGAATGCTGCGGTGGTTATGTGCTGGTTGACAAGCCGGATGTTGCGACCAAATGCGCTGAAACGATTATCGAAAGCATAAAAAACGCTGGTGCGGACTGCGTTGTTACAACCTGCCCTTTATGCCAGTATAACATTGATAACCAGCAAAAACAGATGACGCGCCAGTACAATTTACCAGTATTTTATTTTACCCAACTTTTGGGCTTAGCATTAGGTATTGATGAAAAAATTCTAAATTTAAATAATCATTATATAAACCCCTCTCCGCTTCTTAAATCCAAGGGGCTGATATGAGTTCATTTAATTTCAATGTAGAAAAAGGGTGCGGGACAAGCCCTAAACCTTTACTAAAACAGAAAGGACTTCTGTGATGAATTACAAATTTAAAATTGAAGATTGGAAAATGAAAAATAAAAAGAATAATTTAAAATTTAATATTTATAATTTTCAATTTACAATTGAGCGGAGCGACTTATGAGCAAGCGGATTGGAGTTTTTGTTTGTCACTGCGGTATCAATATCGCAGGTGTTGTTAATGTGCCGGAAGTTGTTAAACGACTTAAAGAAACAACCGATGCCGCGGTTGTCATTGACCACCAGTATTGCTGTTCTGACCCGGGACAAAATTTAATCAAAGAAACAATCCAGAAAGAAAAGTTAGATGGTGTGGTTGTTGCGTGTTGTTCACCGACCCTGCACGAAAATACATTTAGAAAAGCTGCAGCCAATTCGGGCATCAACCCTTATAACTGCGAAATTGCCAATATCCGCGAGCAATGCTCCTGGGTGACCGACGACAAAGAAAAAGCGACTGACAAAGCCGCCAAGATTATCAAGACAATCATAATGAAAGTCGAGCATGACGAACCATTAACACCAATCAAAATGCCGGTTACTAGAAAAGCGCTGGTTATTGGTGGCGGTGTTGCTGGAATTCAGGTTGCTTTGGACATTGCTAATGCCGGTTATCCGGTCGTTCTGCTTGAGAAAAATCCGTCAATTGGTGGCAAGATGTCAATGCTCTCTGAAACCTTCCCCACGCTTGATTGTAGCCAGTGTATTTTAACACCCAAAATGGTTGAAGCAAAACAGCATCCTAACATCACACTAATGACCTATTCGGAAATTGATTCGGTCTCTGGTTATATTGGTAATTTCAAAGTGAAAGTCAAACAAAAAGTAAAGTATGTTGATTGGGATAAATGTACAGGTTGCGATATCTGCGTTGCCAAGTGTCCCAAAAAAGTCAAAGACGAATTTAATCAAGGTTTGATGGAGCGTAAAGTTGTTTATAAAATGTTCCCGCAATCGGTTCCGAATCGGGTTGTAATTGATGCGCCAAATTGTCTGTATTTAACCAAGGGCACCTGCCGTTTGTGTGAAAAGAACTGTCCATTCGGTGCAATCAAATGGGATGACAAAGATAATTTTATTGAACTCGAAGTCGGTGCAATCGTTTTGGCAACCGGTTATGAACTATTGAACAAGCAGGTTTTGGGTTCTTACGGATTTGGTAAAATTAAGAATGTTGTTGACGGCTTGCAGTTCGAGCGGATTTTATCTGCCTCAGGTCCTTATATGGGTGAAGTCAAACGGCCTTCAGACGGCAAAACTCCGGAAAAAATCGTATTTGTCCAGTGCGCTGGTTCGCGTGACCCGGAAAACGGACAGGCCTACTGCTCGAAAATCTGCTGTATGTACACTGCCAAACAAGCAATCTTATATAAACACCGGGTTCACTCGGGCGAAGCAATAGTTTTTTATATTGATGTCCGGACCGGTGGCAAGGGATTTGAAGAATTCTACAAGCGGGCAACTGATGAAGGTATTCTCTATATCCGCGGTAAAGTATCTAAGATATTTGAAAAAGGCGATAAAGTTATGGTCTGGGGTGCGGATACAATCACCGGTAAAAAAGTCGAAGTCGAAGCCGATATGGTTGTATTGGCAACTGCAATGGTTCCGGCTGCCGAAAAATCATTTGCCCAGTTAATGAAATTAACTCAAGACGAGTATGGCTGGTTTACTGAAGCCCATCCCAAATTACGGCCGGTCGAAACTCTTGCCGGCGGTTTCTTTTTAGCCGGTGCCTGTCAGGGACCAAAAGACATTCCTGAAGCAGTCGCTCAATCATCCGGTGCGGCAAGTAAAGTAATATCCTTGTTTGCATCTGATACATTAGAGCACGCCCCGGTCATTGCCGGTGTAAATGAAGACTTATGTTCTGGTTGCGGTGTTTGCATTGATGTCTGTCCGTATAAAGCCCGAGAATTACAAATAAAAGAAGATGGCAAAAAGACGGTGAAAGTTATCGAAGTCTTATGCGAAGGCTGCGGTGCTTGTTCTGCTGCATGTCCGGTCGGTGCCGCACAACAAAAGAACTTCAAAGACAAACAGATTGAAGATATGGTGAAAGTCGGATTAGAATAAGAAATGAAACCACGGATTGAACGGATTAAACGGATAATGAAACCACAGGTGCACACGGATAAACACGGTTTTTCTTTTATCTTTTACAGTGTCTGCCTGTGTTTATCTGTGGTTAAGAATAATCTGTGGAAGTCTGTGTTAGTCTGTGGTTAAAGGATTAATATATGGAAAATAATTTTGAACCTAAAATTATCGGTTTTATTTGCAAATGGTGTACTTCAGCCGGTGCGGATTTGGCTGGCACTTCACGAATGAAATACCCGCCCAATATGATACCGATCACGGTTTTCTGCTCGAGCCGGGTTGACCCGCAGTATATTTTATGGGCATTCAAAAACGGTGCAGACGGAGTTTTTCTTGGCGGATGTCATCCTAATGACTGTCATTATCAGGACGGCAACTATAAAACAATGAAGCGGATTCCAATCTTAAAAAACTTGCTTAAAGATTTGGGTATCGAGCCGGAAAGATTGCGACTCGAATGGATATCCGCATCCGAAGCCGATAAATTTCGAAAAACCATTACTGAGTTTACCGAAACCATCAAGAAATTAGGACCACTCAATATACAGCAGTGAGCAGTGAGCAGCGAGTAGCGAACAGCAAAAAATCACCCAAAATTCTCATCACCAACGATGATGGTATAAAAGCGCCCGGATTAAAAGTATTAGAATCTGCGGTTAAAAATCTTGGTGATGTATATGTCGTTGCTCCTAATCAAAATTATTCTGCTGCCAGTCATTCTTTCACATTAAGAGAGCCTATAAAATTATACCAGATAAAGAAAAACTGGTATTCGGTTGTCGGCACTCCGACCGATTGCGTACTAATAACGCATCACGGACTGCTCAATAAAACAATCAATCTTGTTATCTCGGGTATTAATAATGGTCCGAATATGGGTGATGATATTTTATATTCCGGCACGGTCGCCGCGGCAATCGAAGGCACGATTTTAGGTATTCCGTCAATCGCTATTTCTTATCGTAAAAACGCAATCAATACCAAAATCGCCCAGAGACTAATCCAAAAATTAGCTGAGGATTTATTAAAAAATGGACTTCCTAAAAAAACTTTGCTCAATATAAATATTCCTGTCGGAAAAGTTAAAGGAATAAAAATTACCAAGATGGGAAAAAGAATTTATAAAGATATGGCAATCTTAAGCAATCATCCCAATGGAGAAATATCTTATATGATTGACGGTGAGTTAAGCTGGGAGATTGAACCCGGAACCGATTTCGAGGCGGTTGAAAACAATTACATTTCAATTACTCCATTACATCTCGATATGACTAATTATCGGGAGATAAAAAGTTTCCGCAAAAAATTCTCAAAATTTAAGATTTTTTAGTAAAAAAACCTAGCCCGGGGCTAGCCCCCGGCATACTACAGGCATGTCGGCACTATACCCGCCACGGCTTAGGGAATGGTTACCGGGCTAGCCCTCGGCCTGCCTTAGATTTCAACCTAAATACTATATATAGGATAATCATACATAACTATCTAATCACTCAATATCAAATCTACCCATATTGCCGAATACCCGTACATTCTGATAGACAATTACATAACCATAGTTCAATCCACTGAGATAACTACTTTCATATCAACTATGGTATTCACCACTTAGCAAAGAAAAAAACTTTGAGTGGTTCAATTTGAACAAATGGGTTGCCCGCGGACTTGACCAATACACTCGAGAAAATACGGAATACGGTCTTTACCCCGCATCTATTCATAAAAAAGTATGTATAAAATTGTTATACTGTTGACTAACTAAACTGTTGGCAAGAATAGGTGCGTAGGTTCGCCCACGCCGCACCGACACCTTATTCCTTAACGACTAATGGTTAAAAAAATGGGGACAACCTGCCTGTCCCCATTTAAAATTTGTACTCTGAGAAACTATACTATTTTTTCTCTATGACTAAAACACAAATCTAATTTATCTGGTCGAATTCTAAATCCAGTACCATGGTCATGTGTTCTTCCATCAGCATATTGGCCAATTCGTATATCAATCAGAATAACACCTTGAAGTAGTAACTTAATAAAGTTTTCAAAACTAAATCCGCTTAATA
>CAZXRM010000103.1:0-5769 GCA_964642595.1 uncultured bacterium | reverse complement strand
GTTATGATCAGTATGTAGCATAGAAATTGCTCTAATTAATCAGTATGTTGAAAATAAAATTTTTATCAAAAAGTATATTATTTATTTTATTTGCAATTTGCGTTAGTTTGTACGCCGGTGCTGATATGACTGGTTATTCAGGTGCGCCTGGAACTCAAGGCACATGTGCAGGAAAATGTCATGGCGCTTCTAACGGAACGATTATTGTTAATGGATTTCCCAAAATCTATGTTCCTGGCCAAACTTATGTAATAACAGTAATACATACTGGCGGTAAAAAAATATCTAATTTCAATGGTTCGGTGAGAATCGGTACAACCAAAAAATACGCCGGAACGATTTCGGCTGACTATCAAACTTCAATCTATAACATTGCAGCTGAATCCAATGGTGTGCACCTTACATCCCCAAATAAAGATACTGGCATATTTTATTGGACTGCTCCTCAACTCGGAGTTGGTGAAGTAAAATTATATCTTGCCGGAATGCAAGGAACTACTGCCGGCGGTCTGAATACCAAAATTATTTTGTCTTCAAATCAGGCAAAAACATTTTCTGAAGATGATACAAATTTAGTCTCATATTTATCAATCCAATTAGATTCAGAAGTCGTAAAAGATTCGATAATCATCAACATCTCTTTACCCCAGATGAAAGACGGACAAATAAAATTGCTAAATAACAACCGTCTGATTATGGATTTGATTAAAATTCCGAAATCTGAAAATCCGACTCAAACTATTATCTGCAAAGCATTTGATAAAGATAGCAATAAACTACCTGATGGTTCATATATCGCATCATTAACCTGTGAATCAGAGCAGGTAATCAAGAAGTTTGAAATAAATAACAAATAGAATAAGATAAATATTATGAAAATAAATATATTAATAATTATGACTATATGTTTAGTTTCTACCTATACATTTGGAGGAATAAATTATATCGGATATTCTGGTGCACCTGGTTCTCTTGGCTCTTGTGCAAGTTCGTGTCATGGCACAAGCGGCGGCACAATTGTGGTTGAGGGATTTCCTTCAACCTATATCCCAGGTCAGACATACTTAATCTTGGTTAAACGAACATCAGGTTCAAAAATCGGTAATTTTAATGCATCAATTCGGTATGCGTCAACTAACCGCCATGCAGGCATAATAACTGCTGTTTACCAAACTGCAACCTATAATGTAGAATCTGAATCAAATGGTGTACATTTATCATCAGCAAGTAAAGATTCCGGTAAATTCAACTGGACCGCGCCATTGACAAATAATGGTGATATTAAATTGTACTTTGCCGGAACACAAGGAACTACCGAAAATGTACCCAATACAAACATCGTTCTTACCTCTTCTCCTACTTCAGGTATTTACGAATCTGAATCATATCCAATTACCAATTTATCTTTGCATATTAATCAATCTATCATCAACAAATCACTCGAATTATCCGTAATAATACCGAAGCAAACTTCTGCACATTTGAAAATCCTGCAGACTGATGGACGAGTAATCAACACGATTCCTGTACCGAACACAAATAACCAGACTGTAAAAATCAATTGGACACCGATTGACCGATATGGAAATCATCTGCCAAACGGCAATTACATCGTAAGTCTAATTTGCGGTAAAGAACAGGTTAGTAAAAAATTTATTATCTATAATAAGTGACCAAAAATTATTCTAAAATTTTTGGTCCGTTACTTATCCTGATTGCGGTACTTTTTATCGCAATTATCAGTATTGTCCGTCCAGAAAAAACACAAATAATTACCGGTTCGGTTTGGTTTCTTGTATTTGGCATAATTGTTACAATTCGCAGTCTTTCCGTAGTATTTACTGTATCTAATAAATCATACATCCACAAATTCGCTTCAATAATCATTCATCTCGGAATCGTCATTGGTCTGGTCGGTGTTTATATTAATGAACGCAGTCATAGGAACGGTTATGTTTTCCTTAAATTATCAAGTACTGGAAAAAATCTATTTTTAACTAAAAACCTGAAAGCAATTGATGAACTCCCCTTTACAATCAGATTAGATTCAATAACATTCCAAAGCACTAAAGGATTCCAACCCGCACCTTATATTTGGGTTTATTGTTCATCGGACAATCAATCAATGTCATCATATTTGACTTATAATCATCCATTGAATTATCATAAATGCCAGCTTCTTTTATCTAATATCATTGAACCGGGATTCCCGCACACATACGAATTAACAGTTGGCAACGAACAGTATAAACTTTTACATAATCAGAAGTTGCGTTTACCAGATAAAACCTATTTATCGAGTTTTGCGTATGATGCAGACGAAAATCAAATCGGTTTAATAATAAACAATCAGGAGCAGTGGTTTCAGGTCGGTGAGACAAAACAGGTCGCGAATAACATATTAACCATTACATCAATTGATTTTGCTCAAAACCAAGGTGTGATTTTTTTTGTTAAAGATATGAAGTTAAGACTGATTATCTTTACTGGTTTTGGGGTAATGTTATTAAGCCTTATACCTTTCATTTTTACAAGGCGAGTATTATGAACTCGATATTAATCGTAGCAACCTTTGCATATCTAATTTCTGCGATACTCGGAACGCTAAAAAACAGCCATCCGCGAAATATTATTATTCTATCTGTAATTGGTATTATATTTCAAATTACCGCAATCGTTTTAAAAGGCGATAAGATTGGATTCCTACCATTTGCTTCTCAATTTGATTCAATGGTCTTATTCGGACTCTCAATCCAAATTAGTGGTTTTATTTTATTCGTAAAATCTCGGTATAAGTCAGTCAAATTAATCAGCGATATATTTACGATTATTATTATCACTGCTGCTCTGGTTTTTGTCAAACAGCAGGATATGAACTTAATGAACCCAATGCTCGACAGCCAATATTTTGCCTATCATATCTTATTAGCATTTTTCGGTTATGGAGTTTATTTTTGTGGACTCACCTGGAGCATCGCATCAATATTTGATAAAAAAGTCCGTGACAATTTAATTATCCCTTTGAAATTAGCGTATAGCGGATTATTTTTACTCGGTGCTGGTATTTTGATTGGCGCAATTTGGGCGGATAATTCCTGGGGAACTTATTGGTCATGGGACCCTAAAGAATCCTGGGCGCTTGTAACCTGGTTGATATTGATGTTATATGTTCATATCTATCCGGCAATAAAACGAGTTTGGTTAACCAGATTATTTTACAGTCTGGCAATAATCGTAATATTATTCACATTTATCGGTATTCGTCTGTTTCATCTCGGTTTGCACAGTTATTAATTTTCCCAAACGAATAAGTTTAACTTGACATTTGGTTAGGTTATAGTACAATAAAATCGCGGGGTGGAGCAGCCTGGAAGCTCGTGAGGCTCATAACCTCAAGGTCGCTGGTTCAAATCCAGCCCCCGCAAATATAATAATATCTTAAATAAATCCATATGCAGGAACACATGGTTAAAGCACCAAGAGGAAAAAATATAATTTGCAAAGGTTGGCAACAGGAAGCGGCAATGCGGATGCTGATGAACAACCTTGATGCGGAAGTTGCGGAAAAACCCGAAGATTTGATTGTCTATGGCGGTTCGGGTAAAGCGGCGCGTAATTGGGATTGCTACAATGCAATCATCGAATCTCTGAAAAATCTGGAAAACGACCAAACGCTTTTAGTCCAATCTGGAAAACCAGTCGGTGTTTTTAAAACCCATGCTTATGCACCAAGAGTTTTAATCGCCAATTCATTATTAGTACCGGCTTGGGCAAATTGGGATTATTTTAGAAAACTGGAAGCACTCGGTTTAATAATGTATGGTCAGATGACCGCCGGTTCTTGGATTTACATCGGTACCCAGGGAATAATTCAAGGAACTTATGAGACATTTGCTGAATGCGCTCGCAAACATTTTGCCGGAACTTTAAAAGGTCGCTGGGTTCTGACTGCTGGTTTGGGCGGGATGTCTGGTGCACAACCTTTGGCTGTAACAATGAATGGCGGTGTAATTTTGGATATTGAAGTTGATGCTTTAAAAATCGAACGCAAAGTCAAACAGGGATTCTGTGATAAAATGGTCTATAATTTAGACCAGGCACTGACCATGGTCGAAAATGCTATCAAAGACAAGACACCTGTATCAATCGGTCTGGTTGGTAATGCTTCGGACATTCATCCGGAATTAGTTAAACGCGGCATAACCCCCGATATTTTAACTGACCAGACTTCAGCCCATGATGAGTTGAACGGTTATGTACCAGGTAAAATGTCATTCGAAAAAGCAGTAGAACTTAGAATTAAAAATCCTCAAGATTATATTAAACACTCATACGAATCAATGGCTCGACATATGCAGGCAATGCTGACAATGCAAAGCCGCGGCGCAATTGCCTTCGATTACGGCAATAATATCCGCGCCCAGGCACAAAAAGCCGGAGTAAAAAATGTTTATAATATTCCCGGTTTTGTTCTGGAATATATTCGACCGTTATTCTGCGAAGGCAAAGGACCTTTCCGCTGGGCTGCCTTATCCGGTGATAAACAAGATATTTATACTACTGACAAATTAGTACTTGATTTATTTCCTGAGAACGAATCATTAAAACGATGGATTAAATTAGCACAAGAAAAAATTCCATTTCAGGGATTGCCGGCACGAATCTGCTGGCTTGGATATGGCGAGCGGGACAAAATGGGACTGGCAATGAACGAACTGGTCAGAAAAGGAAAAATCTCGGCACCGATTGTGATTGGTCGTGACCATCTTGATTCGGGCTCGGTTGCCTCACCAAACCGCGAAACCGAAAAAATGCTCGATGGCTCAGATGCAATAGCTGACTGGCCCATTCTCAATGCGATGTTAAATGTTGCATCTGGTGCTTCCTGGGTTTCAGTTCATCATGGCGGCGGAGTTGGCATTGGTTATTCAATCCACGCCGGACAGGTTGTTGTCTGCGATGGCACCAAAGAGATGGACAAAAGAATTGAACGGGTTTTAACTAATGACCCGGGTATTGGTGTCGCAAGGCATTTTGATGCCGGTTATGAAACTGCTTTCAAAACCGCCAAGCAACATAACATAAAAATACCAATACCAAAAAATAATTCCTAAATATTTTACCTACGAAAAAACAAGATTATATATGTTAACAATAAAATATATTATTTTCTCTGTTCTTTTTGATTTATATTTTGATTTTGATTTTTGATATTTGATTTTTGAATTTCCTTATAGTTTACCTCATCCCAAACCATATCTCATCTAAGACTACAATCCAAATTTCATCCAACAACCCATCCAACATCCCTTGCTAAAAGCCATTTTTCTATTGTTATTACTCTTAAATCAACCCGCACAATTACCTGACTTTTTAGATGACAAATTTCAAGTCATTGTAAATGATTTACTAAAAGACTTTTTCCTCGCCTTCCACCCCGCACTTTTTGATGCGATGCTTCATAGGGGACACACTACCCTACCCTTTTCAGTTTTTCGTTGTTAGTTGTTGGTTGTTAGTAATTTAGCAGAAAAAATCGCTCAATTTTTACTCTACCTGCAGGTAGAGTATGTAAGATATTGGATATTAAGGAATTCGATAAAATTTGCTGAAATTTGAGATTAAGAATCTATCTTATTATAACGACTCTTTCAACAATTCTTTTTTCTTCAGTATCTAAACAAAGGAAATAAACTCCTGAGGAGAGGGTTTTTGCATTTAGGTCAATCTTATAAATTCCTGGTTCTTTGGTTTGATTAACTAAAGATT
>CAZXRM010000102.1:0-5769 GCA_964642595.1 uncultured bacterium | reverse complement strand
ATTATTGACAATGATTTATAAAATAGGTAAAATAATAATATATAGATGAATATGTGGAGGCATAATGAACAATAAGTTTGTATTAAGTATCTTTTTTGTTGTCTGTCTCGGTATGGCTATTTCTGCTTATGGTGCGCAGAGAATGGTGATTGCCGAATTCCCTTATTCCGAAACCTGACCTACCTGTGCAACGATCAGTGGTCAACTGGCAAATTTAACCTACAATTATCCGACAAAACTGGCGATGATTGAGATGCATGTCAATTCATCGTATACTTTATATAATGCCGAATCACGCTCGCGCTGGTTCTGGTATCCGTCAACCAATTATCCGACTTATTATTACGGCTGGGTAATTCCGGATGGCAACATTCACGGCACGACAACTTTTTCGGTTTATCAGGCAATGATTTTAAACCGGATGAATGTCGCATCGTCAATAGATATCAGAATGTGGGGCGATTATAATCCGTCCACCCTTACCGGCAATATTTACGCACGTTATTATAACGAGACCGCTTATCCTTTATCCGGTAATGTGCTTTTTGTGATAACCGAAGATAGTTTATATGTTTCTGCGCCGAATGGCGACGGACTGCATAATTTTGTTGCCCGCGATTATATTCCAAGTTACACCGGTGTCGAAATTTCAGTGCCAGGCAATGATTCGGTTGTTTATAGCCAGCCGTTTACAATTGCTTCAAACTGGACACCGAGCCGTTGTGAAATCGTAACTTTTTTCCAGAGCACAAGATTATCACCGGATTCAACCAAAGAGATGTATCAGGGCGGAAAAATCAAAGTCCGTAATTTACCGACCGGTATAGAAGAAAATTCGAAATTCGAAATTCGAAATTCGAAATTCATGCTGGAAGTGTCGCCTAACCCTTGTGTCAATTATGTTGATTTTTCATTCTCATTGCCTAAGGGTTCGGATTACACAATTAATATTTATAATGCGTCCGGACAGGAAGTCAAAAGAGCAAGCGGTTTTGCGAGCGGAAACAAGAATTTAGTCCGATGCGATATGCGAGATGTAAATGGCGGTGTCTATTTTTACCGGTTGGTATCGGATAAAAATACGAGCACCGGTAAAATTATTGTATCCACGCACTAATCCACGCACTAATTATCATGAGTGCGGGACAGGTTTTCAATGGTGCGGGTCAGAAAATAATTACGGATTGACACAGGAGAAGTAACAGGTAAAATCTTGTGTAATGTTTTGGTATTGGAGGAATTATGTATAGATACATAATTGTTTTATTAATGATTGCCAGTGTCGGCATTTGCGCACGATTACTGACCAATGGTGATTTTGAACAGCCAATCGGTGTTGGCTGGTCAAGTTCAATCGGTTCACAAACATCATACGATACAATTGACAGAGCAACAACATTTCATCCTGACTTAGATTATGAGGCAAGAGTCAAGAAGTATGATGCGACCCACGCCAGACTAAGCCAGATTGTAACGCTCCAGACCATAAATGATGTGCAGTTTTCGGCTTATGCCAGAATGTATGCGCAGGAACTCGGTACTTCCAGTTCTTACTGGGCGGCAGCGGCGATTGTTTTAAGATACCTTGGCGTTAACAATAATCTCTTAGCCGAAACCCGGATTGCTTATAAGACTCCGCATTGTCCGTGGACTAATTCAAACACCCTGCACATTATAACCGTGACCGACCCGAATAACTGGTACACGTATTCATTTAATATCGAATCTGAATTTCAGAATTTTCCGATGATCAACCCCAATCTGGTAAAGAAGATTGAGGTTGCGCTGATGGATACGACCAACGGGTGCTGAAGCGGGCATTGTGAAGCGAGGGTCCTCGCGGATGATGTAGTACTCAATTATACTGGCACCAACCATTATTTAGATTTAACCCAGACCAAAGTTTATGATGCAGGCGGAAATAACAACGGCCGGCTTGACCCGGGCGAAACCGCCAATATCACCGCAATCTTAAAAAATATCGGTGGCGCGGATTTTACCAATTTAACTGCATTGCTTCAATGCACCAGCCCGTATATTACAGTTCTGGATAATTCAGGAAATTTCGGCGGGCTTTTAATTGATAGTACCAAGGAAAATATTTTAGACCCGTTTACAATTCAGGTTGATTCGAATGTGCCGTCCGGGCATATCGCACAATTCAAGTTAATTTGTATAGATGGAACTTTTATTGATACTTTTGATTTCAGTCTGCCGGTCGCAATATATCTGGCAGATTTAGAAGTAAACAACGGCGATTTTGTTCCATTGCCGGTAAGCGGTGCCTGGCAATGGGGAGTTCCGACATCTGGTTCAAACAATGCCCATTCCGGTCAAAAAGTTTGGGCAACTGTTTTGGGTGGGAATTATATTGATAATGCGGATTGGAAACTGACTTCTCCTGAATATACCGCAACGGTTAATAACCCGCAGTTAAAATTCTGGCACTGGTTTAGTTTTGAAGGTACGACCACACTCTATGACGGTGGCAATGTGAAAATCTCGACTAACAATGGTCAAACCTGGACCGTTATTAATCCAGTTGGCGGATATACCGGCACGGCTTATTCAAGTTCTTCGGGTGTCGGCGGAGAATTAATTTACAGCGGTTCGTCAAACGGCTGGGTTGAAGCAACATTTAATTTACCGGTTAACTCGGGTCAGCATTTCTTGTTAAGATGGCATTTTGGCTCAGATGCTTCAGTTAGTACATATGCTGGTTGGTACATTGATGATATTACCGGCATTGGTTTTGCCGCATTACCACCGCCAAATAATGATGTCGGAGTCGAAGCGATTTTATCACCGGGCTCTTATCATTTTCCAAACACAGAGATGACGCCGGTTGTAAAGATTAAAAACTTCGGTGCATTAAATCAAACCAATGTGCCGGTGGTCTGTTCGATTGTCGGCGCGGGTAGTGTTTTAAGATATCTGAACACGCAAATTGTCAATATCAATGCGAGCGATACTTTGCGGGTCAGTTTTACTTCCTGGACACCGACGGTCAATGAAGTCTGTACAGTAAAGGTCAGAACTAATTTACCGAATGACGAATTTCCGGACAATGACCGAAAAGTTCAGACGACCACTATCAGTATGAGTTCACAGATTATTATCGGCGCCGCGACAAGCAATCAAAGAACTGAACCGCTTGACCGGTATTATAATTATAATACGCACGAGGCGATATATCTGCAATCGGAAATCGGTGTTGCCGGGACAATCAAAAAGATTGCATATTACAAAGAGAGCGGAAGCGACTTAAACCCGATAACACCGGTCGCGATTTACCTAAAGCGGACGACTGATGTAACTTTACCGTCCGGGACATATTCTTTAATTAATTATGTTCAGGTGTATAATGGTGCATTCCCCAATAATCTAACATCGGGCTGGATGGAAATTGATTTAGCAACACCATTCCAATATAATAATACGGATAATCTTGCGGTGCTGATTTTAAAAGGCAACCAGGCATACATTTCCAGCGGCTATCCTTACTGGCGATATACTCAAACTTCATCGTATCTGTGCCGCGGAGCAAGAAGCGATGCGAGCCAGCCGACTTCATTAACCGCAACCAACAGCCGTCCTAATATCCGATTGTTTATGACCCAGACCGGAATCGAAGAGCCGAGCAATCCGACTAACCCAATAACCATAACCGGATTATATGCGCCAAGACCCAATCCTTTGACCAATGGCAAAACACAAATCTCATTTGCTGTTGCCGAACCGGGTAAGGTCTGTTTGAAAATCTATGACGCGTCCGGCAGGCAGGTTAAGACCTTGGTTGATGAGTTTATGGGTTCAGGTGTTAAGAATATTGTTTGGAATTGCCGAGATGATAATAAAAAACAAGTTTCGGAAGGAATTTACTTTGTCACGCTCGAAACCGCAAAACAGAAATTTAGCAGGAAGATTGTTTTGGCAAAATAATATAATTAAACCACAAAGACACGAAGGGCACGAAAATATTTAAAAATACCTTTCGTGTTTTCGTGCTTTCGCGGTAATTTTTCTTATGGTTTTCTTCGTCTGCTTTCTCGCCTCATCCTAAACGCCAATCCCAATTTAATCCGACGCCCCATCCGATATTCCTTACCCGAACACTGCTTTCAAGTATTGTTACACCTAAAACAACCCGCACATTTACCCGCCGCTTTAGCCGTCTATTTAGATGTCTTTCCAAATGACTTACGAAATCTTTTAATTCAAGATTCAAAACTCGACATTCCAGATTCCATGCTTCATAGGGGGCACACTACCCTGTCCTTAATAGTTTTTAGGGATTAGAGATTGGGGATTAGTGACTTAGCAGAAAAAATTGCTTGACAAAAACATTAGTTTTAACTAATATTTTTAAATAGCGTATGTTTATGTTTAATAAAGAGATGGGCAAAAAGCTCGTTTTGCTCCGTAAAAAGGCAAATCTAACTCAATCTGAAATTGCCAAAAGAATGCGGATAAAGGGCAAGTCGGGGCAGAGTTTTATTGCTCAGATTGAAACAGGTAAAATTAAAAATCCAACTATCGGTACTTTTTTCAATTATCTTTCTGCTTGTGGAGCGTCGTGGACTGAGTTTGTTAAAGAACTTGAAATGTCCTATACAAAAACAAGACGCAAGGGAATTGTCTCGCAAGTGAAACTGCCCAGCATTCCAAAACTACAGAAAAAGATTGATAGAGATACTGATTTGTATGCGAATAAGATTTCGGGTTTGCCAAAACAATCGGTCACAATCAATGCAAAACTTGTCAAAGAAAAAATCAAAAGCAAAGTGCTGAAACTTCTCGCATCACATCAGACCAGTGATAAATTAATTCCTATTTACCTTGATTTTGCTGAGCATATATTTAAGCGAGAGCAAAACCGTAATCCCAACCTTCCACTCGAATATACTCCTTGGATTAAATCAGGAATTAAAAAGATTCTATTCAGTAAAATATCAAGCATTGTTCATAAAACAATCTGGTCTGAGAAAAAGAAACTAATTAAGCAAAAACCTTTGTCGCAGGATAAGCAAGAGCAAATGGCAGTCCGTTTTGCAAGGTATCGTGCACAAATCGAACCGATTGAACTGGCAGTGCAAAGACTACTCAATCAGATTGTAATTCCAGAAGTCTTGTATCCATTTTACAAAGCATATACCAGAGAATGTTTCAAGGCAATTAGAAAATATCTTGCTAAAGACCCGGTCTTACTCAAACAAAAAATTTCAAACATTAACGACCAATGGATTGCGAATGGACTGAATGCAGAGGTGCTGGACAAAATCCAAACCACAATCCTTGCAGTATATCAAGAAAAATCTTAACCACGAGATTACACAAGATTAACACAAAAATATCATTGCGCGGTTGCTGAAAGCAATCCCCGCGGCAATCTCCAATGATTGTTGATGTCGTTTTCACTCCTCGCAACGCCGTCTGTGGATGCTTGCGGTTTATAATTTTATTCTATCTGTGTAATCCTGTATTATTAGTGTAATCAAAGACTTATTCATAAGTCTTAAAACTTTTCCTTGACAAGAAGGTCTTTTTTATTTATATTCTGCTAAGTATCAGTTTCTGAGGGAAAATCATCTTTTATAATATAGGGTATAGATAAGAGCAGGTTAGTTTGTCAATCTGATTTGAAATCAGGCAGATAAGCTATTTGAATTATAGAATAGATTAGTATGACGATTATTAATACCCTTTTTGCTCCAGAACCCATGGGCAAATCCATTATATTTTACAACCAAACAACATATATTATATGAC